>JBNMGK010000215.1:0-5024 GCA_050872205.1 Enterocloster sp. | reverse complement strand
GAATTAACGTTATCATGCCATTCCTGTATGAAAGCCGTCAGCATAAGCGTTCCGGAAGAGAGTCCTTAGACTGTGCAATGGCTCTTCAGGAACTTGTAAATATGGGCGTTGAAAATATCATTACTTTTGATGCACATGACCCAAGAGTACAGAACTCTATTCCGTTAAAGGGATTTGAGACTGTACAGCCTATTTATCAGTTCTTAAAGCATCTGTTAAAGAATGAACCAGACTTACAGATCGACAGTGACCACATGATGGTCATCAGCCCGGATGAAGGCGGTACCAGCCGCGCTCTCTACTTTGCAAATATGCTGGGACTGGATATGGGTATGTTCTATAAGCGCCGTGATTATACCAAGATCGTAAACGGCAGAAACCCAATCGTTGCTCATGAGTTCTTAGGCTCCAGCGTAGAAGGAAAAGATGTACTGATCATTGACGATATGATCTCTTCCGGCGAGAGTATGTTAGATGTGGCCAAGGAATTAAAGCGCAGAAAGGCAAGAAAAGTATTTATCTGTGCAACCTTCGGTCTGTTCACCAGTGGTCTTGCCAAGTTTGACCAGTATTATCAGGATGGTCTGATCGACCGTATCCTTACTACTAACCTGGTATATCAGACACCAGATCTGTTAAGCAGACCATATTGTATTGATGTAGATATGAGCAAGTACATTGCCCTTATCATTGATAACCTGAACCATGACGCATCCTTAAGTGATCTGCTGACACCTACCAAGAGGATCAACAAGCTTCTTGACAGATACAAAGAGCAGCAGGCTGCCAAAAACAGCGAAAATAACGCTTAATCAGGAGCGCTGATCCAGTTATATAGTATATAAAATTCACAGGGGCTGTGACAAAATAGCAAAGGTAAAAGCTGTTTTGCACAGCTCTTTTTAATAGAAAGTTGGGAAAAAGATATGAGGGAGAAATGGTTTCGGGAACATATCTGGTGGATGAGTTTTATTCTCAGTCTAATGGTGGTATGGGTCCATTCAGAAAATATAGAGCTGTTTTTAGGTGAAGCAGCTAGGGAAAGCCTGGTTTACAGGCTGGAGTTCTTTTTTGCCCAGACCTTAGGACAGATTGCGGTTCCTGGATTTTTCATGATCTCCGCCTACCTTTTTTACAGAAATTTTCAGTTTTCAAAGATTGTCTCAAAATGGAAGAGCCGGTGCAAAAGCCTTCTTTTTCCTTATGTTTTGTGGAATACTCTTTATTATCTGGGTTATGTTGTGGTCACAAGACTTTCTTTTGTGAAACATATCATTGGAAAAGAGCCGGTTGCCTTTGATCTGAAAGAACTGTTTCTGGCAGCTGTGTATTATAAGTATAATCCTGTTTTCTGGTATTTGTTCCAGCTGCTGCTTTTGGTGTTTCTGGCGCCCTTTCTGTACATCATCATCTGCAGAAAATGGTCTGGTCTGGCATGGCTGTTTCTTCTTATATTTGCTTTGTGGAAGAATGTAAGCTTTCCACTTTTAAATCTGGATGCCTTATTCTATTACAGCGCAGCCGGATATGCAGTTTTATTTAAGGAGAAAGTAGAAGAAAAAAATACGTTATCTGGAAAAACCATATGGTTTATGGTCCTGGCTTTTTGTTTTGCCATACTGTGGTTTCTTGGAAGACCTGGAACACTCTTACATTTTACACCGGTCCATGCTGTCCTGGTACGTTTCCTGGGAGTGCTTATTTTGGGCAGTATTTTAAAAGAAATACCTTTCCCGTCGGCTAACGCTGCAGTAAAAAACAGCTTTTTCTTTTATGCCGTCCATTTCCCCTGGGTTCGTTTCTTTAATAAAGCCGGGGCAGTGCTTTTTAAAGAAAGTCAGGGAGCTGCGGCAGTATTTTTTCTTGTAATGCCTTTCCTTATTCTTGGGGTAAGCAGCGGTTTGGGATATCTGCTAAAGCGTACAGTCCCTCAGCTGTATGATATTCTGTCCGGCGGTCGGGGACAGTGATAAACCTTAGTTTGTGCACTGATAATAAATATTATATATGAGAAAGATGAAAGGTTGTACTTTTTCAATGAATATGTTAAAATTAGTATAAGATGTATTATAACAACTATGTTCTTGTTACAAGGACAGAAATGAGGGAATGATATGGCTATTAATAAAGAATATTCTACTCCATTGTATCAGCAGCTGGTGGATTCTGTAAAAGCACAGATCAGAGATGGCGTTTTAAAAGAAGATGACCGTTTAGGCTCAGAACAGGATATCAGCAGAGAATACAATGTCAGCCGTATCACTGTGCGTAAAGCATTTGAGATCCTGGCAGATGAAGGCTATGTAACAAAACGTCAGGGGATTGGAACCTTTGTTTCGGCTAAGAAATTAAACAATTTCAGCGAGGGACAGGCAAAAGGGTTTACAGAAATGTGTATTCAGGATGGAAAAGTACCATCATCGGAACTGGTCTCAGTAGGCTGGGTCAGTAATGTTCCATCGATCAGCCGCCATCTTCAAGTTCCAGAAGAAGACCCGGTTTTAAGAGTACTCCGTGTTCGCAAATGTGACGGGATACCTGTGATGGTGGAAGACGGTTATTTTCCTAAACGTTTTTCCTATCTTATGAGTGAAGATCTTTGCGGTTCTACCTTTGAAGCTTTTCGCAAACATGGAACAGAGCCAACCCATTTCAGCAAGATCGTGGATATCTGCTATGCTACAAAATTTGAGGCACAGAAGCTGGATGTACGTGAACGTCAGGCTCTGCTTTTGCAGAAAGACATTGCATATGACCAGAATGGGGAAGTCATACATTATACAAAACTGGTGATCAATCCGGAACGTTACAAATTAACGATTATGATGTGATCTGCAGGAGTAGAAACTGCATAAAGCAGAAAGAAAATAAATTTGTAAAAATAAAAAAAGATATCGTAAGTTACAGGTTTGATAACGTACGATATCTTTTTTTGTATTTTGATATGACAAAATGCACAAAAAACTATTAAAAAATATCACAAAAAGCATAAAAATGAAAAATACTATTGCCAAACATTATATAACGTTATATAATGACATCAAGCTGATACAAGACGTATTTAAAACATGAACAAGACGTTATAAAGAGGGAGTGAAAGCAATATGGCAAAATTTGCGGCAGCAGGTTATGTGTGCGTTGACTATTATCCGGATTTTGATGATCGCTATTATATAACCGGCAATGGAGTGGATGTGCTGTTTAATCTGCTGGATATAAAAAAGGGAAAAGATATGGAAGCATCTATTATTTCCGCTGTATCTGATGATGAATACGGAAAAGAAGCAATGAGAATGTTCCGTGAAAGGAATATTGATTGTTCGCATCTGGAAGTGATACCAGGAGGCATGACACCAAGAGTGCCGCTGCATCTGGTAGACAATGACCGGGTACATGGAACTCCTGTACGGGGGATCATGCAGGATTATGAGTTTTCAAATGAGACCATGGAATATATCTGCCGTCATGATATGATGCACAGTGATTTCACCGGACGTTTAAATCACAGGCTGGGGGAAATACGAAAAAAGGGCACAAAAGTATTTTTTGATCTGGGAAATAATCTGAAACATCCAGATCTGGAAGAAGTGATCCAGAATATCGACTGTGGCCTGGTATCTTTTGGAAATAATCTTGAAGAGGGAAGGGAATTTCTTAAATATGCACATTCAAAGGGCGCAAAACTGATGATCGCTACATTTGGAAAGCTTGGTTCCATCGCCTATGATGGTTCACAGTTTTACAAAGGTGAGATCGTACCTGTGGAACATGTTGTAAATACAGTAGGTGCAGGAGATTCTTATTTTGCAGGATTTATAAGCGGCATAATGGATGGAAAGAGCATACAGGAATGTATGAGAAGAGGCGCCGAACAGTCCGCAAAAGTGATCTCTGTATTTGACCTATATCTGTAGAAAAACAAAAAAGGAGCGTAAATCTATGATCATTGATATTCATGCACACCCGGTTCTGCTTGATGTAATTAATGAAGATCCAGAAGATCTGAGCTTTCGTAAACAGCAGTTTGGAGTATTTAAGTCAGGACGCAATCCTATAGAATTTGAGAAGCTTTTAATTGATGACGCAAGGATCGACAAAGTAGTATGGCTTCCAGAAGATTATTCCACACAAATGGGAAGGCCTATCGTCAGCAATGAAGAAATGGAAAAGATCGTAGCTTCCTGTCCAGAACGTTTTATCGGATTTGCAAGTGTAGATCCAAGAGATCCAAAGGCAAAAGAAAAACTGGCATATGCCTTTGAAACACAGAAGCTTTCGGGACTTAAGCTAAATCTTTCACGCCTTCATATGTACGCAGATGATCCGCTGCTGGCGCCTCTCTATGAGGTTTGTGAAGAGAATAACAAACCAATCATGTTCCACGCAGGTTACAGCTGGGAACCAGATACTCCATCCAAATATTCAGAGCCTATTCTTTTTGAAGATGTGGCGGTGAATTACCCCAACCTTCGTTTCTGCCTGGCCCATATGGGATGGCCATGGTGGGAAGAGACCATTATGATGTTGATGAAATATCCAAATGTATATGCGGATACTTCCATGGTATATATGGATTCACCGAGAAATTATTACAGCCATCTGTTTTCTGTCAATATGAATTTAAACTGGCTTCAGAACTGCTTCCAGGATAAGGTCATGTTTGGTTCCAATAATCCACGTTTCCGCCATGTAAGAAGTCTGGATGGCATCCTGAATCTGCCTCTTCGTGAGGATGTAAAGAAAGCTGTTCTTGGAGAAAACGCAATTCGCTTTTTAGGACTGGAGGATTAACATGGTAAAACTGTATGAAAACGAAGTTGTGACAAAGCATGAATTTGAAATGATCAAGATCACAGATGAGGTGAAAAAAGCGGTAGCTGACAGTGGGATCAAAAACGGAATGGTTGCTGTTATCACCAAACATACAACGACCGGAATTATGATCAATGAAGCGCTTCCCTGTGTGGAAAAAGATATAGAAATGCAGTTGGAGCGTATTGTTCCAAAGGATTTTCCATATGTTC
>JBNMGK010000315.1:0-3477 GCA_050872205.1 Enterocloster sp. | reverse complement strand
TGTTGTATTGACCTTCTGCGTATGTGGTGGCTTCTACATGGTAAATAAGAGTGGTGCCATTGGTGGTGTTATTACCTGGTTATCTAATAAGTTAAAAGACAAAGGTATTATTATCATCCCGATCTTAATGGTTACATTTGCAGCTATTGACTGTTTTATCGGTATGTGTGAATTGTGTATGGTTTATGTACCGATTATTTTGCCGCTGATGCTGATGTTAGGTTTTGACTCAATGACAGCCTGCGCAACTGCATTATGTGGTTCTGCAATTGGATTTACTTCAGCTTTAGCAAACCCATTTACAACGATTATCGGACAGAAGATTGCCGGACTGCCTCTTTTATCTGGCTGGCAGTATCGTTTGATCTCTATGATCGTGGTTGGGTTGGAGCTATTGGTATTGGCTATGTTATGTGGTATGCAAGCATGGTCAAGAAAGATCCGACTAAATCTCTGGTTTATGAGTCTGACCTGGAACTGAGAAAACAGCTGGATCTGGATAATAAAACAGAGTATAAGCTGAATTTCAGACAGAAATTAGCAGGTGTTATTGCACTGGTATTATTTATCATTATGATCATTGGCGTATTTAAATGGGGCTGGGATCTTCCACAGATCGGCGGTATCTTTATGGCAATGGGTATTGTTTCCGGTCTTGTATCTGGAATGACAGGCAATGAACTTTGCGAAACCTTCCTGGAAGGCTGCCAGCAGGTGCTTTTAGGTGCCCTGGTCGTTGGACTTTCCAGAGGCGTTTCTGTAGTAATGAGTGATGCCCACATTACAGATACCATTATCCACGGCCTGGCTATGGTACTTCAGAGCCTTCCAGGTTCTGTTACCGCAGTTGGTATGCTGATCGTACAGACTATGTTGAACTTCCTGATCCCATCTGGTTCGGGGCAGACCGTTGTTACCATGCCGATCATGGCTCCTTTAGCTGACCTGGTAGGCGTTACAAGACAGACTGCAGTTCTGGCTCTTCAGTATGGCGATGGTTTCTCAAACATTTTCTATCCTGTAAGTGGATATTTTATGGCAACTATCGCACTGGGACATGTACCATATGATAAATGGATCAAGCGTATGCTTCCACTGTTTGGAATGTGGACACTGGCAGCAGCTGCATTTATGATAATTGCCCAGCTTATCCAGTGGGGACCATTCTAAAGGAAGCACTGAAAACCATCCGTTTATGGATCATTTTAAAGAATGCAGAAATGGAGAAATAAAATGAGCGGAAATATGAACGAAATTTTTGAACGGATCAAAGATGATGCAGTTGCATTTGCTCAGAAGGTTGTGCAGACAAAAAGTATGACCTGTGATGAAAAGGGCGTAGCCGAGCTTGTAAAAGCCAAAATGGAAGAGCTTGGATATGATGAGGTTACAGTAGATGCTACAGGAAATGTTCTTGGAAGGATCGGACATGGTGCGAAAAAAATATTGTTTGATTCCCACATGGATACAGTAACGGTTATTGATGCAGATCAGTGGGCAGATGATCCATATGGCGGTATTATCAAAGATGGAAAGCTTTACGGACGTGGTTATGTAGATATGAAATGCCCGCTGGTAGCTTCTGTTTACGGCGCTTATGTAGCAAAAGAAATGGGTATTCCAGAAGATACGACCATTTATGTATCGGCCTCTGTTATGGAAGAAGATTATGACGGTGAAGCAGTCCGTCTGCTGCTTACAGAAAATCCTATTAATCCAGATTGGGTGGTTATCTGCGAGCCTACCAATATGAAAGTGGGAGTAGGACATAGAGGACGTGCCCTCATCGAAATGAAAATGGCAGGAAAAGGCTGTCATGCAAGCAACCCGGATAACGGTATTAATCCGGTATATCTGATGACAGAAGTGATTAAGAGAGTAGAGCAGGATGCAGAAGAATTAAAGAAAATGCCGGGAGAAAAAGGCTCTGTGGCGATCACCAATATTTACTGCAGTACAGCTTCTAATAACTCCGTACCTCAGGATGCTACCATTATCCTGGATCGCAGACTGGCTTTGGGAGAAACAGAAGAGAGTGTAGGAAAAGAGATGGATGCCATTGTAGCTGGTACAGGAGCTACCTGGCAGTACAGTGATATTCCTGGAAAGAGCTGGACTGGAAAAGATTTCCTGTTCCATTCCTTCCTTCCGGCATGGACCATAGAAAAGGAACATCCGCTGGTAGCAGGTGCAGTTAAGGCTTATGAAGAAGTAAAAGCCCAGCCACCGGAGCTGTTCCGTATGCAGGCCAGTACCAATGGTGTTACAACTGCTGGATTAATGCACATTCCAACCATTGTATTTGGTCCTGGTGACCTGGCAATGGCTCATGCAAGGGACGAATATTGTGAGGTAGACAGCATGTTGGATGCAGTGAAGATCTATGCAGCGCTGTGCTGTTTATAAAAAATTAAAATGTAAAAAGGGTTAAGAGCAATAAAACACAGGATTTGAATGCCGGGCTGCAGATGAAAACTGCAGCCTGGTATTTTTTCTGCCAAAAGTGTATAATTGGATCAGACTTAGGAGGTAATTCAGATCATGAACAGAAAGCGTACATCATTGGAAGAAACATTGGCAGCATCACCACTCCTTGTATTAGACGGTTCTATGTCTACGGCTCTTGAAAATATGGGACTGGACTTAAATACAAAATTGTGGACAGCGAAAGCACTGGCAGACTGCCCGGAAAAGATCAAACAGGTCCATAAAAATTATTTTAAAGCAGGAGCGGACTGCGGTATCACCTGCAGTTACCAGGCAACGGTTCCGGGGCTTATGGACATTGGATATACAAGAGAGCAGGCAGAAGAACTGATCGTAAAAAGTGTTTCTATTCTTCAGGAGGCAAGAGATGAGTGGTGGCAGGAAGAAGGAGAAAAAGCAGGACGCATCTGGCCTTTGTGCCTGGCAAGTGTAGGACCTTATGGAGCCTATCTGGCAGATGGATCTGAGTACCGGGGAAATTATGGAGTGTCAGAAGAGACTCTTTATGAGTTTCATAAGCACAGAATGGAGCTTTTGTGGGAAGCAGGGGCAGATCTGCTGCTGATTGAAACACAGCCTTCGTTGGAAGAAGCGCTGGTGGAAGCAAAGATCGCAGAAGAAACAGGGGCAGATTACTGGATCAGTTTTTCATGTGCAGATGAAAAACACATAAATGAGGGCGTAAAGATTGCAGAGTGCGCAAAATTATTTTCCAGGGATGCACATAAGTATCCTCATTTGAAAATGCTGGGTGTGAACTGTACCAAACCTGCTTATATAGACAGTCTGATCAGGGAGCTTCGTGCCAGCACAGATCTGCCCGTGGCAGTTTATCCAAACAGCGGCGAAGAATATGATCCTGTTACCAAAACCTGGCATGGAACCAATGATAAACGTACTTTTTATGACTATGCTTTATCCTGCTTCCAGAATGGAGCCACAGCGGTTGGCGGTTGCTGCACCACAGTAGAAAGCCATATCAGACAGGTG
>JBNMGK010000304.1:0-3650 GCA_050872205.1 Enterocloster sp. | reverse complement strand
TCAGGGAGGAATGGGTCAGAATACAGCCGGCCATTAGAACAAAGAAACAGATCCCGGATAGTTTTTTCATGGCTGTCTGCCTTGAAAGTTTTGTATACTATATGCCGGAGAAAACATTTTAAGTCTTAAGAAAGAGATCAAAGCCCATGCGGTTGGATAAATTTTTATGCGATAACAATATCGGCACCCGAAGTCAGGTGAAAGAATATATCAAAAAAGGTCAGGTGACGGTCAACGGTCAGACTGTTAAAAAACCGGAAACAAAGGTCGATGAAGAAAGCGATACCGTTGCCTTTCAGGGCCAGTTGATCCGTTACCGGAAATATGCCTACTATATGTTAAACAAACCGACGGGCGTGGTCTCCGCCACCAATGATAATACGGCACCCACTGTGGTAAGCCTCCTTGCGGTGCCGGAGCAAAAGGATCTGTTCCCGGTGGGACGTCTGGACAAGGATACCACCGGCTTGCTGCTCTTAACCAATGACGGTGCTCTGGCCCACGATCTGTTGTCACCGAAAAAACATGTGAATAAAACGTATCTGGTGAAGCCGGAAAAGCCCCTTTCTCCGGAAGATATCCACAGGTTGGAAAGTGGTCTTGACATCGGAGACGACAAACCGACAGCTCCTGCAAAGGCGAAACTTACCGAAAACGGCGCTTTGTTATTAACGATTCACGAAGGCCGTTTTCATCAGGTAAAACGAATGCTGCAGGCGGTCGATAATCAGGTACTTGCACTGGAACGGGTAAGCTTCGGTCCCCTGTCCCTGGATCCTTCCCTGCAAAGAGGGGAATACCGGGCGTTGACGGAGGAGGAGATTAAAGCCCTGTCCGGCTCCGGGAACAGATCATAACCACGTAAAAATACTTAGAAATAAAGGAGTAACTTTTCATGCAATTTAAAAGAATGTTTACCACAGATGCCTATAAAGGAACCCGCGGGTATCTCCGCACACAAAAAACTTATGAGATCTTAAGAACGGTGCTTTATTTTGCCATTTCATTGTCTCTTTTTATTGCCGGATGGGTCAGTACCGGAAGCCGTGAGAATCTTCTGACCATCGTGGCAGTACTGGGATGTCTCCCGGCCTGCAAAAGTCTGGTAGAAATGTTCATGTTCCTTCGCTACCGGGGTTGTGACGAACAGGCGGCAGCAAAAATTGCGGCACATACAAAAGGTCTTACCGGACTCTACGATATGGTTTTTACTTCCTATGAGAAGAATTATGTTATTTATCATCTGACGGTCTGCGGTAATACGGTCTGCGGCTACACCACCGATCCCAAATTTGCGGAACAGGCTTTTTACAAGCACATTCAGGACATTTTAAAAAAGGACAACTACAGAGAAGTCTCTGTGAAAATATTTAACGATCTGGACAAGTATCTGACAAGATGTGATCAGTTAAAGGAACTTCCCGCGCAGCCGGAACTGTCTGCCGGGATCTGCCAGACCTTAAAGAGCGTATCTCTGTAACTTACTTTTTCAAAAAGGAGGGGTGTCCTATGCAGTTGCTCACCATCGGCAAAAATCAGGCGGGACAGCGTCTGGACAAATTTTTAAAAAAAGCATTACCTAACGCAGGCACCGGATTTTTATATAAGATGCTTCGTAAGAAAAATATTACATTGAACGGGAAAAAGGCTGAAGGCAAAGAAATCCTTGCCCAGGGAGACGAGGTAAAATGCTTTTTCTCCGAGGAAACCTTCGCTTCAATGTCCGGCGCCGGGACCGCGGAAGATACTTCCGATTACCGCAAGGCTTACCGTTCCTTAAAGGATATCAGCGTTCTCTATGAGGATGAAAATATCCTGTTGCTGAATAAACCGGCCGGAGTTCTGACCCAGAAAGCCAAACCGGAAGATCTTTCCCTGAATGAATGGCTGATCGGTCACCTGCTGGCTACCGATGCCATCAAAGAAACCGACCTTGCCACCTTTCATCCGTCGGTATGCAACCGCCTCGACCGTAACACCAGCGGCATTGTATTGTGTGGAAAGACGTTAGCCGGTTCCCAGGCCCTCAGCCGGATCATCAAGGATCGTTCGGTCAAGAAATATTACCAGACGGTCTGCAAGGGCAAAATTTTACAGGAAAGTACACTGGAAGGCTATCTGTATAAGGATGAATACACCAATACCGTACAGGTCTTTGCCGAAAAGCCGGAAGACGTGGAAGAGGCTTCCTATATTCAGACGATCTATACCCCCAGCGCGGTAGCAGGGGAATATACATTGTTGACCGTGGAACTGGTCACCGGCAAGACTCACCAGATCCGTGCCCATCTGGCCAGCACCGGACATCCGTTACTGGGAGATACCAAATACGGAGACAGCAAATTAAACCGCAGGATGCAGTCGGAATACTCCCTGCACCATCAGCTTCTGCATGCCGGAAGGGTCCGTTTTCCGGAAGAGCCAGAAGGACCTCTTGCAAAGGTGAGCGGTCAGACTTTCAACGCACCGCTTCCCCATAAATTCGCAGAGATCTTACAGGCTCTGAATCTGACACCGGATTCCGCCTGCTAGAAAGGAAAACTAAGAACAATGGCAACATGGAATACCAGAGGGCTTCGAGGATCTACTCTGGAGGATATGGTCAACCGTACCAATGAAAAATATGCAGAGGCCGGGCTGGCACTGATCCAGAAGATCCCTACACCGATCACACCGGTCAAAATGGATAAGGAGAGCCGCCAGATCACGCTGGCCTTTTTCGAACAGAAGAGTACCGTGGATTATATCGGGGCGGTACAGGGCATTCCGGTGTGCTTTGATGCCAAGGAATGTGCGGTGGATACCTTTTCCCTGCAAAATATCCATCCTCATCAGGTGGAATTCATGCGACAGTTTGAAAAACAGGGCGGCATTGCCTTTTTCCTGATCTTTTACAGCCATAAGGATCTGTTGTATTACCTTCCCTACGAAATGCTTCGTTTTTTCTGGGACAGAGCGCAGGAAGGCGGCCGGAAAAGCTTTCGCTTCGAAGAGCTGAACCCGGAATATATTATCCCGAAGCATCAGGGAATTCTGGTTCCTTATCTGGATATTCTGAAAAAAGATCTGGAAGACCGGGAGGATTAATTATTTCAGGGAATGTTTTTTGCCTTGACAGCAGAGAGGTCTCCTAGTATACTACAAATAGTTTCGTATGCTACTATGATAATATGGTAGCACGTTAATACATTAAAGTGTATGAATTGAGGGATGCATATGAATAACAGACTTTTACATACGCCGGAAGGTGTCCGGGACATTTACGGAAAAGAATATGCCAGGAAACTGGCCGTGGAACAGAAGCTGCAGAAAGCGATTCATTGTTTTGGATACGAAGATATCCAGACTCCTTCCATTGAGTTTTTTGATGTTTTCTCCAAGGAGATCGGAACCACTCCCAGCAAGGAACTGTATAAGTTTTTTGACAAAGAAGGAAATACGCTGGTATTACGTCCCGATTTCACCCCTTCCATTGCCCGCTGTGCCGCAAAGTATTTTATGGAAGAGAAGGTGCCGCTTCGTTTCAGCTACAACGGCAATACTTTCACCAATACCTCCAATCTGCAGGGAAAATTAAAAGAAGTGACCCAGATGGGTGCAGAGCTGATCGGAGATCCTTCCGTGGAAGCGGATGCCGAAGTGATCAGCAT
>JBNMGK010000201.1:0-5186 GCA_050872205.1 Enterocloster sp. | reverse complement strand
AGCTGAACCGTGAGATTACCAAGAGCAATGCCATTAGTAAGGTATTCGGAAGTAATCTGGGACCTCTGGATTATGAGAAAATGGAAAGTCAGACCCAGGAAGCCCTGGATAAGATTCACATGAAAGTAGAGCCATCTACTATGGTAGGAAGCATGTCCGTTGGTTTCAAGCAGTTTGTAGAGATTGCCCGTGAGATCGACAAAAAGAACATCCGCCTTCTGGTATTTGATGAGCCAACAGCTGTTCTTACAGATGTAGAGTCCAAATGGCTTCTGGATACCATCAAGGAAATCTCCGCTTCCGGCGTGGCAGTTATCTTTATCAGCCATAAATTAAACGAAGTTATGGAAATTTCCGATACCATTCTGGTCCTTCGAGACGGAGAAATGGTAAACACTCTGAATGCAAAAGATACCAATGCAGTTGAGCTTGCAAGACTGATGGTAGGACGAAATGTAGATTTCTCCTCTATTGCAGGACGTTCCAAAGAAGAAATGGAACAGAAAGAAGTGATCATGAAGATCCGTAACCTGGCAGTGGAAATGCCTGGTGAGCAGGCCAAGAGCGTAGATCTGGATATCCGTAAAGGCGAGATCTTAGGCTTATGTGGTCTGGCTGGTCAGGGAAAACTGGCAGTGGCAAACGGTATTGCAGGTCTTTATCCGGCAAAAGGTGAGGTTACTTATAATGGAAAGACTCTTCCGTTTGAGTCCTCTTTAAAGATCCTTCAGGAAGGCATCGGCTTTGTATCAGAAGACCGCCGGGGTGTAGGTCTTTTATTAGATGAAAGTATCCGCATGAATATCTGCCTTCTGGCTATGCAGATCAAGAACCGTTTCCTGAAAAACTTTGGCTTCTTCCGTCAGGTAGATGCTAAGGCCATGCAGGAAGTATCTGATGATATGATCAAGGAACTGGGAATCAAATGTACAGGTTCTGACCAGAAACCGGCTGCTTTAAGTGGTGGAAACCAGCAGAAAGTATGTATTGCAAGAGCCGTTGTTTTTGAACCATATGTATTATTTGTATCCGAGCCAACAAGAGGTATTGACATTGGTGCGAAGAAAGTGATCCTGGATTACCTGCTGCGGTTAAACCGTGAAAAGGGAATGACCATTGTTATCACATCCAGTGAGCTGACAGAGCTTCGTTCCATGTGCGATCGTATCGCTGTTATCTACGATGGCCGTGTAAAGACCATTCTTGACCCGACAGCTTCAGATGAGAAATTTGGACTTCTCATGTCCGGTATGGATGCATAGGAGGTGGAAAGAGGATGAAACGTATATCTAATTTTATTGAAAACTTTGGAGTCACAAGAATCGTTGCGGTTTCCTTTTTCCTGATCGTTGCGATCATGGTGCCGGTACTCCATTTAAACACACTGACCCTTTATTCACAGGCATTTACCCGAATTGCCATGAACGGCGTTCTGGTACTGACCATGGTACCTATTATGGTATGTGGCGCTGGTATGAACTTCGCCCTTCCTATTGGCATCATCTGTGGACTGTTAGGTGGTCTGATCAGCTTAAACTTAAAGCTGGAAGGTGCATTTGGCTTTTTCATGGCAATGGTATTTTCCCTTCCATTTTCACTGATCTTAGGCTATTTATACGGACAGCTGATGAACCGTGTAAAAGGTTCCGAAATGATGATCGCTACTTATGTGGGATTTGCCATGATCTCCATTATGTGTATCGTATGGCTGTTTATTCCTATTGATAACCTGGTGCTTAAGATGCAGATGGGCCGTGGTGTCAGAAAAGACGTAGTTCTTTCTGAATACTGGTCACAGATCCTGGATAATTTCCACCCGCTTCACATCGGCGGACTGACCATTCCTACAGGAACCTTCCTGTTCCTCTTTGTTATGTGCTTTTTGGTGTATCTTTATATGCACTCCAAAACAGGTATGATGATGCGCGCAGCAGGTCAGAATCCTGATTTTGCAAAGGCAAATGGTATTAACGTAGATAAGATGAGAATCTGGGGTATCACACTTTCCACTGTTTTAGGTGGTATCGGTATCCTGGTATATGCACAGAGCTTCGGCTTCCTTCAGTTTTATGAGTCACCGAAAATGATGTCCTTCTCCGCAGTAGCAGCTGTTCTGTTAGGCGGTGCTTCTAATAAGAAGGCATCCATCTTCAACGTACTGTTCGGCGTTGTGATCTTCCAGGGACTGCTTACATTGTCACTGCCAGTGGCAAATGTCATCCTTCCGGAGAGCAACATTTCGGATATCGTGCGAATGATCATCAGCAACGGCATCATTCTGTATGCGTTGGGAAAGGGCTCAGGTAAGAAATGAAGCAGATAAGTAGATGGTTTTCAGAAAATGTAGTAGTTGTCTTTTTTACAGTATTGTGTATTCTTGCATATGTGATCGCCGGTCAGGCGCCATATGTAGTAATGAGTGACCTGATCAACCGTGTTATGCGAAACAGCATTATGGTTCTGGCGTTGATCATCCCTATTTTAGCCGGAATGGGATTAAACTTCGGTATTGTGGTAGGTGCTATGAGCGCGCAGGCAGCCATCATCTTTGTTACACACTGGCATTTAGGCGGTGTTGCAGGTATCCTTGCAGCGCTGGTTATCAGCACTGTGATCTCTGTGATCTGCGGTTATCTTTTAGGCCGTCTGTTCAATAAGACAAGAGGCCAGGAAATGATCACTGGTATGATCGCAGGCTACTTTGGAAATGGTATTTACCTGCTGATCTTCCTGGTATTGTTAGGAACTGTTATTCCATTCTGGGATCCAGATCTGAGCATCAGTACCGGTATCGGTATCAAAGATACTCTGAACATGCAGGCTGGCATGAAAAAAGCACTGGATGAAGTATTTGAATTAAAATTCTCTGTTGTATTAATGATCACTTTTGGCCTGTTTACTCTGTATACAGCATGGAAAGCTTTTAAAAAGAAAGAGGATGTTAAGAAGCTGGCGATCCGCTGGGTGATCTGGGGCGTAATTCTTGCAGTTGTTTTAAAGGCTCCAGTCCTTGGAAAAGTAGTTGCAAAATGTGACGTGCCTATCGTAACCTTATTATTTATCATTTTAGTATCTATTCTGTGCCAGTACATTACAAAGACAAAACTGGGACAGGACTTCAGAAGCGTAGGCAGTGATATTAAGATCGCAGAAGCTTCTGGTATCAATGTAGACCGCATCCGTATTCTTGCAACCATTTTCTCTACTGTACTTGCTTCCTGGGGACAGTTCGTATTCCTTCAGAACATGGGTACCTTCAGTACATACACAGCGCAGCAGAACGTAGGTACATTCTCCATTGCAGCACTGTTAGTAGGCGGTGCAAGCATTGATAAGGCAAATGTAAAACAGGCATTTACAGGTGTTGTATTATTCCAGCTGCTATTTCTTTTAGCTCCGGCTGCAGGAACCAAGATCTTTAATGACAGCCAGGTAGGTGAGTATTTCAGAACCGTTATCTCCAACGGCGTTATTGCAGTTGCGCTGGTACTTCATGCGATCCACAAAATGAAGGCTGCCAAAGAAGAGGCATAAATAAAAGCAAATTTTTAAAGTATATAAAGTGAGGTAAAGATTATGATCAACATTCCTGAGAATAAAAGAAATGTACCGTCTCTGTTTACTTGTTTAGACGGAACTGAAGTAAAGACTGCAAAAGACTGGATTGAGAAGAGAAGACCTGAGATCCTGGAAATCTTAAGAAGCGAAGAATATGGCCGTCTGCCAGATATGAGCGATGTACAGATCTCTTTCCGTGTAGTAGCTGTACGCCAGGGTGATAAGATCATGAATGGCCGCGCTATCCGTAAGAGCGTTGAGGTAGAAGCTGTCCGCAAAGACAGACATTTTATCTTCACATTTGACGTATTTATCCCTGTAAATGCTGAGAAACCAGTTCCTGCATTTATTGAGATCTGTAACCGTGGTTCCATGAACTGCGATCCAGCAAGAGAGCTGTTAAGCTCCTTCTATCCAGCAGAGACCATTATCTCCAGAGGTTATGCATGCGCAGCTTTTCGTACCCACGAAGTAGCACCTGACTACGAAGAAGGCTTCCATACCGGCTTCCATCGTCTGTTCCCGGAATATGCAAATGAGGATCCTGCAGATACCACAGATAACCGCAGTGGAGACCGTTGGGGAACCATTACTGTATGGGCATGGGCTGCAAGCCGCGTACTTGACTACTTTGAGACTGATCCAATGATCGATGAGAAGAAGGTTGCTGTTGTTGGTCACTCCAGAGGCGGTAAGACTGCATTATGGTGTGGTGCTCAGGATGAGCGTTTTGCAATGGCAATCAGCAGCTGCTCCGGTAACAGCGGTGACGCTATCTCCAGAGGAAAATCCGGCGAAAGCATCCGCCAGATCTTAGATCGTTTCCCATTCTGGTTTGCTAAGAATTATCAGAAATACATCGACAATGAAGACAATATGCCATTTGACCAGCATTTCCTGGTAGCTTTAATGGCTCCAAGACTAGTTTATACTTCCACTAAGACCAATGATGGATGGGCAGATCCTGCATCTGAGTTTGAGGGTATTTTACAGGCATCTCCTGTATATGAGCTGTTCGGCAAGAAGGGCTTACAGCAGGATACCATGTCTTTACCAGAACAGCCATTACATGAAGGCTGCATCGGACATCACCACAAGACCGGTGAGCACAACATGGATGACTATGACTGGGATCAGTACATGGATTATGCTGACAAACATATGAGATAATATATTATCATTACGACATTCTCCTCCCTATAGAATAGAAACAACGGACCCTGGAAGCGTATTTGCTTTCGGGGTTCGTTGTTTTTGTGCAATCCCTTAAAACTGTCAGTGGAAGTTTAACAGGATATCATGTATAATAAAACGATGCAGGCATATTACACATTGCCTGAAAAATGGATATTGCAGTTTAGAATATAGAGGAGAAATAAAGTATGCGTGATTATTTATACAAACTGAGACAGCAGTTTCAGCGCTTTATGATCGGACGATATGGAATGGACCAGTTTGGTCGTTTCTTGTCCGGAGTGCTTTTAGTGCTGATCATTATGAACTTCCTGATTCCGGCACATCTGCCTTCCAGGATTTTATGGACTTTGGAGTGGATCGTGCTCATTGTCCTGTATGCAAGAATGTTTTCCAAAAACATTAATAAGCGTTATCAGGAAAATGAAGCCTTT
>JBNMGK010000306.1:0-3632 GCA_050872205.1 Enterocloster sp. | reverse complement strand
GGGAAGCGGCCAGTCTTTTTATACTCAGTCAAAATCTTTAAAAATGCCGGTGTTCCATAATAAACTGTTGCTGTTCCGGAATATTTCACACCCTTTGGCTTATTCTGCGTTACAAGAGCACCACAGACTTTAAACTCACCTGTCTCGATCTTTGCATCCGATTCAAACTTTTTTAAACCAAACAGCAGAACGTTTTCCCCGTCTACTTCCATAAACGCAGTTCCAGCAGTACCACGCAGGGAATCCTGGGCTAATAAATAACCTTCGTTTTTCACGCTTTACACCTCCTTATTCACCGCTTGTATCTGCTGATACAGTTACGGTCATATAGATCTTTTCTACACTGTCAACAGGCTGGATCGCTGCATTTACAACGACCGCATCAATGTCTGTCCCTGCTGATACCTGTATATCATCCGCTTCAAAATTCTGGATGCCTCCATTAGCCTGCATCTCATTCAGATAGCCAACGATCCAGCCTTTTAACAGATTTCTGCCGTCCTCATTGTTATTGATCTTTCCGATGTAGTACAGAGAGAACTGCTTGTACACATCATTGCAGAACTGATTTAAAACACGCATCACCCGGTTCTTGGAAAAATACTTCTGCTTATCCACAGTAATACTGGTGAAGGTGTTAATATCTGTGCACACCTTAACAGTGTCAAAAGAATCAATAAATACGATCTTGCCTGCTTTAATGGCTGCCTCGATCTCCGTGTCGGAAAGCTTTGGTTCTGCACTGACTGCCCCCGGATACCTGGAATAAGTAAGGGACTGGTTATAAGGTGCGCCTGCTTCTGCACCGCCTAACCACCAGGTTGCCTGCTGTGGGCCAAGAACAGTCCCGTCAGACAGCTTTACTCCATTTCCGCAGGAAATAACCCATTCGCTGTCACAGGTTTCCGCTCCCGCCATAACTGCCTGGCATTTATGACCTACCTTTTCGGAAATACGCTTCACAAAAGAAGCATAGGCCTGTACAACAGTCTGCTCCGTACCGTCATAAACTACGATATCAAAATCATACTTTTCCAGCTTGGAAAGAAATTCAGCATGATCCGCATTTGTGATCGTTGGATCTTTTCCGCCTGTAAGCGCTGCTCCTGCCGTTTCTGTAATGTCCTCTGTGCTACTGGAGAATGCTACCCAGTTATTAGCAGTCAGTTCAGATGCTTTAGACACCAGCTGTTCATCCCTGACCTTTCCATCAACTACCGTAGAAACGGTATATGTTCCATCCGCATCCGGTTCTTCCTGTATAACAACTGTGATATCATTTCCACGGATTCCGTCATAAAGAGCCGTTACTGTCACTGTTCCTGCAGTTGCTGCAGCCTTTGCACCGCCAGTTCCTTTAAGCCTGTATAGCAGGATCTTGATCGGCCCTGGTGTTGTATCACTTCCCTTCATCATCTCCTGAAGGAACAATGCCTTTTCATGTATTGCATCATAACCGATATAAGGCATTAATTCTTCTCCGGGGATGATTGTCTGCATCTCACCGCCAGGGCCCCATGAAAGGGCTTCTGCAATCGCAACGATCCCTTTCTCTCCGATCTGTGCTGTAAGGTTCCCTTTAGATCTGGTATTGATATAAACGCCTGGCTGGACTTTATTCTGTCCTGTCCATGTTCCTCCTGCCATATCATCTGCCTCCTTTCAATGCTTTTTCCAAAGCTTTGATCGCTCCGGAAATGGTGTATTCCGGTTCTGTCAGGATCACCCTTGCAAAATCAGGCTGGTATCCTGACAGATGCCTGCTTTTTAAAAGCTTCTCTGTGCTATACTTTTTTTCAGACATTTTAGCTGTCTTCTTTGATTCCAATGTCATTTTCCTCCATATCAGACATGAGATTTTCTTTCTCCTGCAACGCTACTCTCTGGCGTATATGAAACTGGTAGTGCAGTTCTTCATCTTCAATGTTCCACTGCCGTTCACTGGTGGGAAGCAATGCACATAGGCCACTATCATCTGCATACTGGAATGTATCCAGATTCAGATCTAAGAACTCTGCAATCTCCTGAATCTTCTGGTTCCCATTTACAAGGTTCCTCTGCTGCACAAACACGATATCCGCTCCCAGATCACGGTAGTAGCGGTTCCCTGCATGCTCTTCTGTAGTCGAAGGCATAAAGAAAATAAAAAAGCAAGGGAATTTCGTCCCCTGCTGGTTCGGGCTGTCATAGACCGGATAATCTGGATATTGTTTCGTAAGCAATGCTGCCAGACTGTCTATCACATTCTGTAATGAAAAGATCACTTAAATGCCTCCTTTATCCGTTTATCCAGTTCCGTTCTGACCACTGCCCTGTATTTTTTGATTGCGGCTTCTTTCATGTACTTACCTTTCACGTAAGACGTCTTTGTACCTACAATCAAACCACCAGAACCATCCGGGCTGCGTTCCAGAAGATTCCCATTGACAATAAGACCAGGAACAAAGTGTTTATCTACCCTGTGTCCGTCATTTACATAAGAAGCATACTGCATGTTGTTATTAAGCTCTGTCTTTACACTTCCGCCCATTACAACAGGCTTTGTTATACTGTCCGTTTCCCAGTGCTGTGCCATTTGACCGCTTCTCATATTAGTGCCTGCCAAAGTACCATCATTAGGCGGTGTCTTCTCAGTTGCAATACGCACTGCCTCAATTGTGGCGCCTTCCGCTACCTCTGCCAGGATCTTGGGTATATTCTGACCAGCCCGCCTTAACTCATCCAGGCGCTTTCGCATCTGGCTTCCAAAGCTTGACATGCGAACATCACTCCTTTACATCAATGATGTTATCCCTAAGAAGTGTTACTTCCTTATGTTCCAGGCCGGTAAGCGCTCCGCCAACCGGATCATAATAGGACTGGGGCGGACCTGCGAAATAGCGCTCTGAACGATCATTTCTCCCAATATTTCCGCCCCGGATCACCTGCAGCTCATCTCCCGCCTGTATATCGACTTCCAGGTCGCAGGAAAGCTTATCTTCCCCGCGTGTCCTGGCAGCGTTATCTGTCATGTTAGGGCTTCCTGTTCCGGTATGGTATACACGGCATGGGATATCTGAACCGATTTTCTTTCGCTCCTGCCTCGTAATACTTCCGTCTTTTACTGCAACAACCCGGTATACATCCATTGTATCTGTATACCAGTCAGCAAATAATGGATTATCAAATAACATACATGCCTCCCATTCCAACCTGACGGGCCAGTGTGGCAAGCTGCTGTCCGTACTGTGTCGCATTCCAGCTGCCCCATTTTTCCGTTCCAATGGTCACTGCTGAATTATCATAGCTGACTGTTGTATCTCCCATTGTGGCCGACTTGATAACGCCTGCCGGCTGTGCTTTGGCCGCAGCCTGTGACGGACCAGAAGATCCCTCAGAATATGTTTTTAAATACATAGCCCCAAAATGGGCCAGATAAAGTCCGGCAGCATATCGCCACATGCTTCCCCACCTGGAAGGAAGCACACTGTCATTTACCTGGTCCAGAAACATATTTAAAATACCAGCTGGAAGAAGGTTTAAAACCTCTGGCTCTTCCCCTTCTTCTGTAGTCACTTTCCTGGTAAACTGTGGAAAATCTTCCAGAAACATTGCTTCCGTATAAGATCCCCGTTCACCTGTCTGAGGAACAT
>JBNMGK010000046.1:0-12873 GCA_050872205.1 Enterocloster sp. | reverse complement strand
GTGTTACTGTGTATACAAGCCCTATTCCCTGGATTATCAACAAAACCAGCAAATGCTACCCAAATGATCTGACAAAACTGTGGGACCAGAAAGAAATGGAACTTCCGGCAGAGGTCGGAGCGCTTTCAGAAGATGTGAAAGTGTCCTGGTACCGGTATATGGTCCGTAAAGATGGGATACGATCTGATGCAGAGAGGGAAAATCCTCAAAACAATGCACTGGAGCCAGAACCGGCAGTGGATGAAGTAATATTAAAAGATAAAACCCGGCTGGTGGTGTTGGACTACGGCGGCGGAACGGACTCAGAGGGATTAAAAGAAGCTGTAGATGCTTTTATGGGAGGTAATATACAATGAGTAAAGTTGTAATAGCTATGATTGCCATGTTTGCTTTAATGATTTTTCCCGGTGCAGGATTTTGGTACTTATTATCCAATGTAGTTGGCGGAGGTGTGGCAGAGTCCTTTTTATACCCTATTTATGGTGGACTCATCCTGCTGGCAGGACTTGTGGTAGGATGCACTGTGCTTATTTTGGAAGAGATACGGTCATTGAAAGATGAGATTGACCGGATATCTAATAAATAAAAATGTTATGGAGGAATTGTTATGAATGAGATCATGAATGTTATGAAAGAACGCCGCAGTATCCGCAAGTTTAAACCGGATATGCCGTCAAAGGAAGACTTAAACCAGATCATTGAGGCCGGTCTGTATGCAGCAAATGGAATGGGACAGCAGGCAACGATCACTATTGCTGTCACCAACAAAGAACTTCGGGATAAATTGTCAGAAATGAACCGCAGGATCGGTGGCTGGCAGGAAGGATTTGATCCTTTTTACGGTGCACCGGCGATTCTTGTTGTGCTGGCTGATAAGAGCAGGCCTACCTATATATATGACGGAAGTCTTGTTATGGGAAATATGATGCTGGCTGCTAAGGCATTAGATCTGGGAAGCATCTGGATCCACAGAGCAAAAGAGGAGTTTGAGCTTCCGGAATATAAACAGTTATTAAAGGAATTAGGTGTTGAAGGCGAATGGGAAGGTATTGGTCACTGCGCAGTTGGATATGCAGATGGCGAACTTCCGAAAGCAGCACCGAGAAAAGACAAGAGAGTGTTCTGGGTAGAATAGTGTTTATGTATATTCTTTAGGTTATGAAATAAACGAGGAACAAAAGCAGTGCAGTTAATAGGCATCGATATTGGAACTACAACTATCAGTGGCGTAGTTTTAGACTGTGAAAATGAAAAAGAGATACAGCTTCTGGAAGCAAAAAACATAGAGAATGGCTGTTTTATATCAACTGCTAATGAATGGGAGAAGATCCAGGATGCAGATGGAATCGTAAGGAAGGCTGGAAAACTGCTGGATGATCTTTTAGATAAATACCCCCAGGTGAAACGAATCGGACTTACCGGGCAGATGCATGGTATTGTATACATAGACCAGGTTGGAAAGTGTGTTAGTCCTTTGTATACATGGCAGGATGGCAGAGGCAGTTTGCAGGAGGCTGGACAGGTATCTCTAGTAGCTGAGATTCGTAAGAACTGTAAAATGGACACGGCTTCCGGTTATGGTCTGGTTACCCATATTTATAATATGAGACATGGACAGGTTTCGGAAAATGCAGTAAGTTTCTGTACGATCATGGACTATTTCGGGATGCATCTGACCAGGCGGAAAAGGCCGTTAGTGCATGTAAGCAATGCCGCCGGATTCAGCTTTTTTGACGTTCAAAACATGCAGTTTAACAGAGAAAATTTAAAGAAAATGGGAGTACAGGAGAGCTGGCTTCCAGAGGTATGTACGGAAATAGAAAAACTGGGCATATACAGAAACTGCATTGTGACAACAGCCATGGGAGATAATCAGGCCAGTTTCCTTGGGGCAGCTGGAAACGAAGAGGATACTTTATTAGTAAATGTAGGAACCGGAGGTCAGATCTCCATCCTTTCAGATCAGTATTTTGCAGAAAATGGGATCGAAGCAAGACCATTTATGGGTGGAAAATATCTGCTGGCAGGTTCCTCTTTATGTGGCGGAAAAGCATATGCACTCCTTGAAACATTTTTTAGCAGCATTGTAAAAGCAGCCACAGGAGAAAAAATCTCACTTTATAAGGTGATGGAACAGCTTGCCAAAGCGGGCAGAGAACGGAATCTTACAACCCGGGAAGATAGAAGACTTAAGATAAAAACTACCTTTGACGGCACAAGAACAGATCCGGAGAGCAGTGGAAGCATGGAACAGTTAAATACTGAGAATTTTACTCCGGAAGCTTTTACTTATGGAATATTAAAGGGAATGTGTACGGAACTGTATGAGATGTATCAGGCCATCGAAGCTGGAACCGGTATTCAGGTTAAGAAGCTGATCGGTTCCGGCAATGGCGTGAGAAAAAATCCTGTATTTTGTGAAATGATCGGGGAAATGTTTCAAAGTAATGTGAATTTATCGGAATATGAAGAAGAGGCAGCTGCGGGAGCTGCCCTAAGCAGTTTATTTTATGTAGAGTCTGCGGATCATTGACATAAACTGTTTCCAGTCATCCCTGCAACAATAATGGCAATGCCAATAAGCCCGATCACAGAAGGCAGTGGATCTTTTAAGAATAAAATACCTCCTAAAAGAGTAAAGATCACTTCTCCGGACTGAGTAGCCTCGATCACAGCCAGCCACCTATGGTTGTGTTTTACCATATCAGTTGCTTTAAAGAACAGAACAGTAGCGGCAGTTCCGGAGAAAAGCGCTACAAAGAAGGACTGGACCATTTGATCATGTCCAGGCAGTCCGTGAGTGATAAGCGCCCATAGTGAAAGAAGAATCCATACAGGAAGACTGCATAAAGTCATGGCGTAGACTCGCTCCAATGTGGAAATATCACCGGAAACAAGACTCATAACTTTTCGGTTTCCCAGTGGATAGGAGAAAGCAGCAACGAGAATGGGGATTAATGTTAAGGCCATGGTTTCCAGCTTCATCTGGCGCATATTGGGAACCTGAAGAAGAAAAACACCGGCCAGGATCAGACAAGACCAGGAAAGATTTCTGGTTGGTATTGGTTTACCCCATAAAGGTGTTAATAAAATCCCGGCAACGATGGTCAGCTGCCAGGTAGCTGCTGCCAGCCAGGATTCGCCGAAAGTTGAGCCAAAGGTTAAAGGCGCATAAAACAGTACAAAGCCAACACTGCTCCAGAGAAACCATTCTCCAGGAGCTTTTTTTATTTCTATCCAAGTATGTGAAAGGGGCTTTGTCTGTTGCTTTTTTCCAGAAATTGCCAGTACAACGGCAAGAATAGGAAAAGTAAAGAGATAACGCAGGCAGGAGGACCAGAGCCAGTATCCTCCTGCGAGGTGCATGCTGCGGTTTAGTAAAAATGTAAAAGCAAAGAAAAATGAAGCAAGTATCCCATAAAATAGAGCCTTTTTCATTAGAATACCTCCAGATCCCGTCCATTCACTGCCATACCTTCATAACCGGCAGCACGGATTTCATCTAAAATAGCTTCGTCCCTGCGGCGCATTTCAGCTTCCAGGTTGATATGATTATCCTGAATGTTCATGTGATAGATGCGGTGGTAGGTGACAAGAAGCTTTGGTCTGGCTTTCCGTGCTACTTTTGCCAGATCTGTACTTAAAGTGTGGACTTCCTGATGATATTTCTGCCATTTTGGTTCTCTGCATGCAATACCAGCACTGTATTCTACTTCATGGAGAAGAATATCGCAGCCAGCAGCCTTTTCTGCAACAATGTCTAACGGGGCAGTATCGCCAGAGATCACAATGGTGCGGTCAGCAGTAACAAATTTATAGCCATAGCTGATAAGGGTTCCATGGCTTACTGGAAATGCCTCTACAGTGACACGGTCATCTTTATATACAATACCGGGTTCTTCAATTTCTGTTACATCTACCTGATATCCCTGTTCATTTGCCTTTTCAAAGCCATGGATACGGAAATCAATATCTGTTTCATAGGCCATTAAAATATGCTCGGTCATATGTTTTAAGCCTTTGGGGCCAAAGACCTTTAAAGGAACAGGCCGCTCTAATACCCATGGGGTAAAAATAAGGTCCGGGTATCCGGCTGTATGGTCTGTATGCAGATGAGTAGAAAAAGCCACTGTAAGACGGTCCGGGCGAAGGGCATCAATGCCGTTAAAATAAGCTTTGGAAGCCTGACGTACCACGCCAGGACCAAAATCTACCAGATAAGCTCTGTCACCAACAACCACAGCAGAAGCAGGTCCGCTGGCATTGGGGCAGGCGTTTGGGGTTCCAGTTCCTAAAAGGACAAGTTTTGTTTCCATAGTGTATATTCTCCTGTGTTTTTATTATTCGCAAACCCTTTACCGCCTGCTTATGCAGGCAGTTTGCTCATGAATGGCTTGCAAAAAGCAAATGTCTGCGTTGCAGCCGCTTGCTTTTTGCTGTGCTCATTCTATTCTAGGTCAAGCAGCATTTTCTTCACTTCGATCATACGGTCACGCAGACTTGCGGCTTCCTCGAAGTTCAGTTCCGCAGCAGCCTGACGCATCTTCTTTTCCAGTTCCTTCGCCAGTTTCTTTAATTCCTTTTCATCCATAGACTCTGGATCTTTGGTATCAGCAGCGTGAGGATTTTCCACAGCCTTGGAAATAGCGATGAGATCACGGACCGCTTTTTTAATAGTAGTAGGTGTAATACCGTGTTCTTCGTTGTACTTCTGCTGGATCTTGCGGCGGCGTTCTGTTTCATCAATGGCTTTTCGCATGGAGTCAGTAATGGTATCAGCATACATGATCACATGGCCTTCTGAGTTTCGGGCAGCACGTCCAATGGTCTGGATCAGGGAAGTTTCCGAACGAAGGAAGCCTTCCTTATCTGCATCCAGAATGGCAACCAGTGTGATCTCCGGGATATCTAAGCCTTCACGCAGCAGGTTAATGCCAACCAGGACGTCAAATACATCCAGACGCATATCACGGATGATCTGGGCACGTTCCAGAGTATCAATATCAGAGTGGAGATATTTGACCCGGATGCCTGCTTCCCGCATATAATCGGTAAGGTCTTCTGCCATTCGCTTGGTAAGAGTGGTAATCAGGACTTTATGGTGAGCGGCGGTTTCTTTGTTTACTTCAGAAATCAAGTCATCGATCTGTCCTTCTACAGGCCGCACAGAGATCTCCGGATCCAAAAGTCCGGTAGGACGGATGATCTGCTCTGCACGAAGAAGTTCATGGTCTCTTTCATAGTCAGAAGGAGTAGCAGATACAAACATCATCTGGTTGATCTTACTTTCAAATTCCTCAAAATTTAAAGGACGGTTGTCCAGTGCAGAGGGAAGTCGGAAGCCATAGTTTACCAGAGTAGACTTACGGGAGCGGTCACCGGCATACATTCCACGGACCTGTGGCAGTGTAATATGGGACTCATCTACAATAATAAGGAAATCTTCCGGAAAATAGTCGATCAGTGTACAAGGCGGTTCTCCCGGTGCCAGACCTGTTAAATGTCTGGAATAGTTTTCAATACCAGAGCAGAATCCCGTTTCCCGCATCATTTCCACATCAAAATTGGTGCGCTCAGAAATACGCTGGGCCTCTAAAAGCTTGTCTTCGCTTTTAAAATAGGCCACCCGCTCCTTTAACTCCTCTAAAATGTGTTCTGTTGCCTCTAACATTTTCTCCTTGGGAACAACGTAGTGGGAAGCCGGAAAAATAGCCACATGGCCTAACTGGGCTTTGATCTCACCGGTCACTGTATCAATTTCCATAATACGGTCTACTTCATCACCGAAAAATTCGATCCTGTAGGCTTCACTGTCAGAGTAAGCAGGGAAAATATCAACTACATCTCCTTTTACACGGAAAGTACCACGCTTAAAATCCATATCATTGCGGTCATATTGGATCTCGATCAGCTTTTTGATCACATCATCCCGGTCTTTTTCCATACCCGGCCGCAGGGAAATGACCATGTTCTGATAATCAATGGGACTTCCCAGACCATAAATACAGGAAACAGAAGCCACGATTACCACATCCCGGCGCTCAGAAAGAGCAGCAGTGGCAGAATGGCGCAGCTTATCGATCTCATCATTAATAGAGGAGTCTTTTTCAATGTAGGTATCCGTAGAAGGAACATAGGCTTCCGGCTGGTAATAATCGTAGTAGGAAACAAAGTATTCTACTGCGTTCTCCGGGAAAAACTCCTTCATTTCAGAATAAAGCTGGGCTGCCAGCGTTTTATTGTGGGCAATGATTAGCGTAGGGCGGTTTAACTGCTCGATCACATTTGCCATGGTAAATGTCTTACCAGAACCGGTAACGCCTAAAAGAGTTTCAAACTGATTTCCCTCTTTAAAGCCCTTTACCAGCTGTTCAATAGCCTGAGGCTGGTCACCGGTAGGTTTATATTCAGATACTAATTTAAAATGATCCATGAAATGCTCCTTAGTTGCTTGAAAATTTTCATATCATTTTGAACGATCGAGGATAACTCGACAGTTGCAGGTGCATCTATTTTTCTTTGTAAATTAAAATTTATAAAAAGTATACCATGCATTCCTTAAAAAGTATAGATATAATAAAGAACATTTGTTCTTTTAAATGTAACCGTCTTTTCCAAAAATGAATTACATGGTAAAATAGAATTATAAAAAGCAGGGGGGATGAAAATGCCAAGAAAGAAAAATGATCTGAACACCATTTACATATCAGAGCGTTTGCAGGAGAAGCTGCGGCCTATCTCCCGGTGCGCTCTGACAACCGTAGTGGCGCCTATGGGTTATGGAAAGACAACGGCTGTAAACTGGTATCTGAATGAGCGGGTGAAAAAGGATCATGGAACAGTGATCCGCATCAGCATTTATACCAATAACCTTCCTATTTTCTGGAAAAGCGTCCAGAATGCCTTCCGGTTTGCAGGTTTTGACTTTTTTGAGGAATATGAGTGCCCTTCGGATTCGGCCAGCGGCGGTCTGTTTGCAGATGATCTTTGCCACCTTTTAGATGGTGAAACAGATTATTATATTTTTATTGATGATTTTCATCTTCTTACAGATGCAAGGATAGGGGATTTTCTCTGCACTCTGGCCCGACGACTGCCGGAAAATGTCCACCTTATTGTAGCCAGCCGCGATCGCTTTTTATCAGGTGGAGCCGTGGTAAGCTTAGGGGGTAAGCTGCACCAGATCACAGTGGATCATCTGCGGTTAAACCATACGGAGCTTTCTGTTTATGCCCACCTGTGCGGTACACAGTTAAGCGACCGGCAGATCGAATCCCTTCTTCATTCCAGTGAAGGCTGGTTTTCTGCGGTTTACTTAAATCTTTGCTCCTTTGCAGAGCGGGGCGAACTGCCGGATAACCATTCTGACATTTATGAAATGTTTTCCGCTGCCATGATCGATCCCCTTCCTGAGACACAGCGGGAATTTCTCATTGTAATGGGTCTTGCAGATGAATTTTCTGCAGAAATGGCGAAATTTATTACGGAAAATGAAGACACACAGCATCTGCTGTCTGCCATGACCAGACAGAATGCCTTTGTCAGCCGTCTCACAGATGGAGTGACCTATCGTTTTCATCACATGATGAAAGAATGCGCAGAGCGGGCTTTTGCAGCAATGGATAAAGAAAAACAGATAATTTATCTGGACCGCTATGGAAAATGGTATGAGGAAAATAAACAGTATCTTCATGCATTGGATTCTTACAGGAAAAGCGGAAATTTTAACGCAGCTCTTGGAGTGATCCAGAAAGATGCGGGAATCCTTCTGGCATCTTTAAAGGCAGATGATGTATTAAACTTTTTAAGTAAATGCCCAAAAGAGGCTCTGGAAGCCCATCCATTATCGGTTCTTGTACTGATGCGCTGTATGTTTAACTGGCGCAAGATTCCGGAAATGTTACAACTAAAGGAGTTTCTTATCCAGGCCATTGACAGACATAAAGAGATTTCCAAAGAAGAAAGAGGAAATCTTTTAGGAGAATGTGACCTGATCACCAGCTTTTTAATGTACAATGATATTTCAAAAATGAGTCATTTTCACCGAAGTGCCAGCAGGCAGATGTCAAGACCTGCTATCAGCATCCGAAATGACGGCGGCTGGACTTTTGGGTCTCCTTCTGTGCTTATGATGTTTCACAGAGAGCCAGGGGAACTTTTAAAAGAGCAGGAAGAAATGAATGAGTGCATGCCTCATTATTATAAGATCACCAATGGTCATGGTCAGGGGGCAGAGCGGGTGATGGATGCAGAGGCACTCTTTGTCCAGGGCCATTTGTCAGATGCCCAGATCGCTTTGGAAGGAGCCTATGCCAAGATCGAGGAAAATGGCCAGGAATGTATGGCGCTGTGCTGTGATTTTCTTTCCAGGCGGTTGTCGCTGTGTATGGATATTAAGCAGAGATATTCCTTTGAACAGCGTTACATGGATCTGATGAAGCATCATAACTCTATGTGGATCAATATTTTCAACAGCACCTGTGCTTATTATTATGCCCTGACCGGTCAGGTGGAGCAGATCCCGGAGATCTTTGGGGAGCACAGACTTTCCACAGTGAATTTTCTGGCACCTGGAAGACCTATGATGGAAATGATTGAAAATCAGGTGTATCTGGCTCAGGGGGCCTATGCAAAAGTGATTGGAAAAAGTGAAGGGATCCTTTCAATGTGCCAGGGACTTCATTATGCCTTAGTTGCTCTTCATGTGCAGATCCAGACTGCAGCAGCCTATGAAAAGATAGGAAAACACGGGGAAGCCAGAGCTATTTTAAAACAGGCACTTTCAGATGCTTTTAAGGATCATATAATTATGCCCTTTGTGGAGAATTTCATATATCTGGAGCCTCTTTTTGAAGGAACCATGCCGGAACTGGAAGAAGGATTTCTGGAAAAAATCATTTTATTTGGCAGAACCTATGTGCAGAACTGTAAAAATAAGGGAAATGAAAAGACCTATCCGGAACAGTTTAAGCGCCTTACACAGCAGGAATTAAAACTGACAGAGTTCATGGCTGCCCACATGAGCAATAAGGAGATTGCAGCAAGAATGTATCTTTCTGAGGGAACGGTAAAACAGTATATTAACCAGATCTATTCCAAATTAGAGATCACAGGAGATACAAGAACCAAGCGCAAACAGCTTTTAGAGCAGTTCTATACCAATAACTAACCTTTAGTTAATATGTTTTCATGAAGATCTATCGTACAGTAAATGTACGGTAGATCTTTTTTAGTATGAAAATGTTGTCAAGCGGCTGAACGGACTGCGTGCCTGCGCCCACGTAGATGCTGATCATGATTTAACTTGGAAGGAGGACTCATGTGGAGAGAAAGTATATTTTGGCTGTGAAGCCCTTAGAACCCTATATCCTGCAGATCGACTTTATATCAGGAAGCAGGCTGCTTTTAGATATGAAGCCCTATGTGGATAAAATACGGTTTCGCGCTCTTACAGACTCGAAGGTGTGGAACAGCGCAGTGACAAACGGGATCTTTGTCCGTTTTGGAAATGTGGAATTAAGCCATGATGAGATCCTTTCCATGGCAGAGCGGGAACATTTAAACGGACAGTAACATATTTTTGAAATATTACACATGATCAGGAGAAAAGAGAGAGGAGAAGGAGTATGGCAGATCGAAACGAAGCGGATGCTTTATTTGCTACTAAGAGGAAAAAGCAGCAGGAAGAGCAGGCGGAACAGGAACGAAGGGAAGAAATGAGCCGGAAAAAGGCAGAAATGGAAGCAGAGATCCGGCGGTTAGAAGAAGAGGCCAGACGGCAGAAAGAAAAACAGGAAGAAGACAGGCGCCAGGCAGAAGAAGAGGCCAGACGGGTAAAACAGGAGGCGGAAGAAGCAGAGGCCAGAGCGAAAAGAGCACGGGAAATGGAAGAAGAAGCCAGAAGAAAGCAGGAAGAGGTAAAGCGGGAAGAAGAGCGCCGGGCCCGGGAAAAGCGTGAAGAGGGAAAACGGGCAAGAGAGCGGATGGTACAGGAAAGAGCTCAGGCAAAACAGGAAGAGGCGCAGCGGGCTGAAGAAAGAAAAAGAGAAGCAAAAGAACGTGCGGCAGAGAAAAAGGCAGCGAAAGAGGCTGCGAAGGCAGAGACCAGAAACGGAGCAAAAGAAAAAACGGTGCGGTCAGGAGGAGAAAAAGCAGACATACAGCCGGGAAAGAAGCTTCCGGTACTGCCTTTAGCCATAGGCGGTGTGGTCGTGGCAGCGGTACTTGTTATCTGTCTGGTGCTGTTTTCAGGGGGCAAAAAGGGTGGTGTATTTGGCACAGACTGTGACCTTATGGCTGCAAAACAGGTGTTAGGCTACGATGTATTTTATCCGGAAAGCTTTGAAGAAGCCTATTCAGATGGTGGTGTTTACTTAAAATATGGCAGTGTGGAGAATGGGGACTTTTCCTTTGTTTATGTGTTAGGAAGCACACAGGATGACATGAATTACATGACAGAAAGCACAGATCCTACAGATCTTATCCATGTAATGGAAGAATATGTGTTTGGCATGAATGATAAACAGGTATACAAGATGACCACAGGATCCGGGCGAGCTGTTTACTGCAGCGAATATATTTCCTTTGATATAAGCAGTATTACAGATCAGGAAGAAGGTGTCATGGCATCTGCGTCCATGATGATGCTTCCCTTAGACGGGGAATATCTGGTTGCCGTTTATGCGACCATGAAGCCTTCCTATGAAGAAGCCCTGGAAGAAGTAACAGCAAGTATCCTTGACAACACATATTAAAGGAGGAAGATCTATGGCATTACTTATGACCGTTTTCTTTGAAAATGGTTTTTCGGAAAATTATTTTCCCAATGTTGATAACCGCAATTTTCCCATTGCCATACGTCCTTATGTCAGCGGATTAAAAGACGAACTGATCCTGAATGCAGAAGTATGGGACGGACACTGGCGGCTGCGGGATTCTTCCCAGTATTCCCTGATCTTAAAGGGAGATCCGGTGGAAAGCGCTGATCTGGAAGACGGAACGGTGATCGAGGGAATGGTACGAAAAACAGAGCTGTACTTTTCTGTTAAGATCGACCAGGTTCAGAAGGAAAATGTAAATTTTGAAAAATATATGCTGAAAGAAGGCAGTATTTTCAAACTGGAGATCGGCAGTGACGATCTTTGTAATATTGTATACAAAAACCGTTTTGTAACAGGAACCCATGCAGAAATCACCTTTGAGTCAGGGACTGCTTATATAGCAGATAAAAACAGTGTAAACGGTACATTTTTAAACGGCAGGCTGGTAACAGAGAAAACGAAACTGCATTACGGTGACATTATTTATATAGTGGGCCTTAAGATCGTATACCTGAATAATCTTCTGGCAATCAACAACCCCAATGGACAGTGCAAGATCCGGGAGTTAAGGGCAGTGGAGATCCCTCATTTTGAAGAAGAGTCCACAGAATATACGGAGGTAGAAGATGCGTATTTCCTGCGTACTCCCCGAAAGCTTTTAAACCTGGATAAAGAGATCATTTCCATTGAAAAATGCCCGAAAAAGCAGCAGCAGAAACGACAGCCTCTGATCTTTACCATAGGTCCTTCTTTTACCATGGTGATCCCTATTGCTTTAGCAGCAGCCATGACCAGTGACGGCTTTGGCGCAGGAAGTATTTGTATGTCTTTAGGGGCAGCGGGGATCGGGGCTGTATGGGCGGTAGTCAATTCCGCCTATAACAAAAAAGAAGAAAAAGAGTCAGAGTCTAACCGGGTCAGCAAATATCTGGAATATATGGTCCGTGTAGAAGAAAAGCTGAAAAATAAGACAGAATACAACCGACTGGTACTGGAAGAACAGTATCCGTCTTCAAAAGAGATTCTGGAGTTTACTGCCTCCAACACCAGGCGTCTTTGGGAAAAAAGCAGTACCCACGAGGATTTCCTATCTCTTCGCCTGGGAACCGGAGATATGCCTTCGCCCAATGAGATAGAGGGGGCAAAAGAAGATCTGGGCAGTGAACATGATCCTTTAAATGACCATATGGAGGAGCTTCAGGAGAAATTTAAAACACTGCATCAGGTTCCGGCAGCTGTTTCTCTTTATGAGCACCGTCTTTTAGGCGTGGTAAGCGGGGACGAGGAAAAACGGGATCAGCTGATGCGTATTTTAGCCCTGCAGATCGCAGCTCTCCACCCATATACCGATGTGCGTATGTGCTATGTATTTCCAGGAAGAGACCTTGAAAAAATGGAATATACCCGGTGGCTGCCCCATACCTACACTCCTGACGGCAAGCTTCGCATGATCGTCTGCGATCCAAGAGCTATGGGCGATGTGATGTATTATTTATCTGATGTGATCAGAGAGCGGTTAGAAGCAGGGGAGAACCAGAAAAACAGGGAAGAAGAGGAAAAAGTCCTTCCTCATTATGTAGTATTTATCAGCGATATTTCCATGATCGAAGGCGAGCCTGTTTCCAAGTATCTGTTAGATCCACCTAAAAACGTGGGGCTCAGTGTGATCTTTGGCGCAGATGCCATTGATAAGCTGCCTTCTCACTGCAATACCATTGTACAGTGGGAAAATGATTACTGCGGCTGTTACAGTACTTTATCAAAATTTGAGGAAATGTCCGGTATTGCTTTTGACAGTGTAAGTCTGTCTGAAATGGATGTATTTTCCAGACAGCTTTCCAATTTTAAGGTACGGGAAAATGCTTCTAATGCAGCTATCCCGGATATGCTTACTTTCTTGGATATGTATAAGACTTCCAGGGTGGAAGATCTGGATATGTACCATAAATGGCTGGAAAACCGTACATACGAAAGCATGCGTTCTCTCATCGGCCAGAAGGCGGGAGAACAGCCGGTATACCTGGATATTCATGAAAAATACCACGGGCCTCAC
>JBNMGK010000204.1:0-5164 GCA_050872205.1 Enterocloster sp. | reverse complement strand
GGCACTTAAAATACCCACAATATTTTCATTTACCTTTACTAATTCATTTAACAGCCGGATCTGATTTTGTGGCAGGCGCATGTGTTCACGGTCTTTCCCCTCTGACTCGCTGATCTCATCAAGTCCAAAACAGTAAAGAACCACCTCTGCCCCGGCAGCTGCTTCCAAGGCTTCTTTTTCCAAAGCTGCATCCGGTTCCCCATCACGGGTATATCCATGAACCTTACTTACTACCTGCATGTCATACTCATGTATCCGCTGGTCCATAGACTCTACTTCAAAAGGATTTACCATAGAAGAGCCGGCGCCCTGATAACGTGGAACAAAGGCAAAATCACCAATGAGAGCCACCTTTGTTTTTTCTTTTAATGGAAGGATATTTCCCTCATTCTTTAAAAGCACCGCACTTTCTGCTGCTGCCCTCTTTGCTAATGCATGGTGGGACTTTTGATCAAAATCTGTCTTTTTTGTTTCCTCTTTTTTGCTAAGATTTAGTACCGCATCTAAGACCTGATCTACACAGAGATCGAAAGCTTCCATGGAAAGACAGCCTTCTTTTACGGCTGTAACTAACTCCCTGGCGGAAGAAAGCCCCGGTGCCGGCATTTCCAGATCCGACTGGCACTTAACTCCCTTTACATGGTCATTGGAACCGCCCCAGTCTGTAACTACCAGACCGTCAAAGCCCCATTCCTTTCTTAAAATGTCCACCAGAAGCTTTTTGTTTTCATTGGCATATTCTCCATTTACCTCATTGTAGCTGGTCATAATGGCTTTGGCATGTCCTTCTTTTACCGCAATTTCAAAGCCGGTCAGATAGATCTCCCGAAGGGTCCGTTCATCTACCACTGCGTCCATGGCCATCCGCCGTTCTTCCTGGCTGTTTACTGCAAAATGTTTGGGGCATGCATACACTCCCTGGCTCTGGATGCCCCGCACATACGCAGCTGCCATTTTTCCTGCCAGATAAGGATCTTCGGAAAAATATTCAAAATTTCTTCCGCAAAGAGGGCTTCTTTTCATATTAAGTCCTGGTCCCAGCAGGATATTTACATCCTGAGCAGCTGCCTCTTCTCCCAGTGCTTTTCCGATCTCTTCCCCAAGATCCAGATCCCAGCTGTTAGCAATGGCGGCCGCTGTTGGAAAACAGGTTGCCTTTAAAGAGGCATTTAATCCCAGATGATCACCGGCTCCCGCCTGCTTGCGGATGCCGTGAGGGCCGTCAGAAAGGAAAATGGACGGGATCTTAAGGCGGGGGATATCCCGGGTCTGCCATACGGTCTTACCGCTTAAAAGGGCCGCTTTTTCCTCCAGTGTTAATTTTGAAAGTAATTCCTCATGCTTCATATCTATGCCTCATCCAATGTTCATTCTGTTAAAATTTTAGTAAATACCGTTAAATACTGTTAAGCAGCTCTGCAATCTGTGGATTCCGGTTCGGTATCTCATATAGTTTTACTTCTTTTTCCAGCCGGAAATAAAAATCAACCTTTCCTTTACGATACTCCATCCGTACTTTTCCCATTTTTACTTTCAGCAAAGGAAGGATGATAAAATAAAGGCGGTCATCCTCAAAGGATACATGACCATATTCTATCTTTTTCTCATCCTGGACCAGAATCTTATTTTCTTTAAATGCCTTTGGATACAGGAACATTCCTTCTTTTAAAGACCTTCTGCCTGACATTTTTAAATGGGCCTTAAAGCGGTATATTTCCCGCTGCTCCTGATCTTTTTCTGCCGGTTTGGCAATCCTTTTTAATGCTTCTAATGGATCAATAAACTGTTCTGCCAGATACTGGAACAGACGGCTTTGGATATGAACATCTGTTTGTCTGTCCACCAGCAGTTCTTTTACCAGTGTGTGAATGCTTATTAAAAATAATGAAAAATCTTCTTCTTTTGGATCCCAGAGGTATTTTCCACGGGCAGTCTGGTAATAGGGATGTGCTTTGCTTTCTGTTTCCGGTATATCCATACTGTAATAGAGATAGATATTCCGTTCCTTAAATGCCTTTTCATTTACTTTTCCGGACCAGACGGGAGATCTGCTGGCGGTGTGCTTTTTGATGGTTTTTCCTGGCGTTTTCCCACCGCGTCCACCTGTCATCTGTTCTCCTTCTATTTCCAGTTCCCGTTTCAACAGCTGATATGCTTCGTTGATCTCCTGGGCTCTTTTAATATGTTCTGGCTCTTCTGAGCCTAACACATCCGGGTGACAGGTGCTTATAAGGCGGTGATATTTCTTTTTTAATGACTGCAGATCCTCATCTTCTGTAAAGTCAAGAAGGGATCTGGCATATGTTATATTCATTTTCATAAAATAATTCCTGTGATTTATTTACTGCATTCATTATATCAAAGGAATCGCCATATGGCACTTTTTAAGCAAAAAAACAAGAATTTTATGGAAAATTCCTGAAATAATATTGACTTATACCAAACTTCAAGTTGTAAAATCAGCTATGCAGTTTGATATAAAAACATATCAATAAACAACATTGGAGGTACTATAATATGAAATCATTAATCGTTTATTATTCTTACAAAGGAAACACAAAAAGGATCGCCGAAGCCATACAGCAGAAAATCGGAGGAGATATCTTAAGAATTGATACGGTTGTCCCATACGGAAATAATTACAACCAGGTAGTGAATCAGGGACAGGAGGAAGTAAACAGAGGTTACTGTCCAAAGATCAAAGATATGAATGTAGACTGGGATCAATATGATACCATTATTTTAGGCACACCTGTATGGTGGTACACCTTTGCCCCGGCTATGCACACTTTCTTAAAAGCTCAGAACTGGAAGGGCAAAACCGTTTATCCATTTGCAACAAACGGCGGCTGGATCGGTCATACCTTCAAAGATTTTGACCATATCTGCAGGGGCGCAGAGGTAAAAGCCGGTTTAAATGTCCGCTTTGATGAAACCACTCTGCGCACCTCTATGAAAGAAATTGATAATTGGATCAGCAATATCGCAAAGAGCTGGTCTTTCAACGGATCTTATTTCTTTTCATCTTTCTTTTCATCTAAAAGCACAACTCCCTGAGGCGGGTTCTTGTCAATGGCGCCAACGATCGGATGAGGTACATAAGGTTCTTCCAGATAAGCAATATCTTCTGCTGTCAGGGAGACCTTAAGTGCTTCTGCGGCATCTGCAAGATAAGCTGCCTTTGTGGCACCGATGATCGGGGATGTTACGCCTTTGGCCCACTGCCATGCAAGAGCGATCTGGGACATTTTGCAGTTATATTTATCTGCAAGCTCTGCCACCCGCTTTACAATAGCCATATCCTGTTCTTCCATGCGGTCATATTTGCCTCTTGCCACACGGTCTGTCTTTCCACGAAGGGAATCAGACTCCCAGGTTCTTCTTGTAAGGTGTCCTGCAGCCAGCGGGCTGTATGGCATCAGTGATACATTCATCTGTCTGCAGATAGGGATCAGTTCTCTCTCATCTTCTCTGTATAATAAGTTATAATGGTTTTCCATAGTAGAAAATGGCTCCCAGCCATGATCTCTGGCGGTCAGCTGCATGTTGTAAAACTGGTATCCATACATGGCAGAGGCACCTAAAGCACGTACTTTTCCATTTTTTACCAGTTCATTTAAGGCTTCCATGGTCTCCTCAACAGGAGTTTCATAATCAAACCTGTGGATAATGTAAAGATCCAGATAATCTGTTCCCAGTCTCTTTAAACTGCCGTCGATTTCCCGCATGATTGCTTTCTTTGACAGTCTTCCTTCATTGAAATAAACTTTGGAAGCGATCACTACTTTTTCTCTGGAGGTCAGTTTCTTTAAGGCACGGCCTAAATATTCCTCACTGGTACCTGCAGAGTAACCATTGGCAGTGTCAAAAAAATTGATCCCCAGTTCCAGTCCCTGACGGACCATTTCTTCCGTTTCTTCTTCATTTAAGGTCCAGTCATGCATGGTTCCTGCTTTTCCAAAGCTCATGCATCCCATACACAGCTTTGATACCTGGATGTCAGTGTTTCCTAATTTTGCATATTCCATTCTGCGTATCCTCCTTTTTACTCTGGCTCTATATTACCAGAAATTATTAAAAAAAGATATTCCACAGATCACTTTTTCATGATCCGGGAATATCTTCTTTTATTTTTATGATATTTATCTCCTCTTATCTGGTAAATATCATTATCCGATCAGGCTCATTAAATGGCCCATAAACGCACCGCCTGGTGTACCAATAACATTGCCTAAAAGTGCCATAAGGATACCTACAGGAACTAACGCACTGCTGTATGCGCCTGCAAGTACAGGTGCGGTAGCAGTTCCGCCGATATTTGCTAAAGATGCAACCGCACAGGTAAAGATATCCAGTTTGATCACCTTTGCAAGGATGATCATAACTGCTACGTGGATCAGCAGGATCAAGAAACCAGCTGCCAGCCATACAGGTGCATTACCCATAGCAGAGATATTTGCTCTGGAAGCGATCAGCGCAACCTCAATATAAAGGATCACATTGGATACTTCTTCGGTTCCCTTTAATTTTCCAAATGGAGTGGCAGCTGCGATCAGGCCTGCAGCAGTTACCAGAAGAACAGTCCAGGTTGCACTGTCAAATACAGGCAGAGCCTTTGCAACCATACTTCCTGCGTCTTTGGAGATAGCAGAAATAAAGAAACCTACACCAACTAAAAGAAGGATGTTCTTCCAGGTGAGAGGTTTGGTATTTGCCTTTGCCTCTGCTTCCAGGGATGCGCCAACTTCATCGATCAGATGTACATCAGCCTTGGTCCATGCATTGAATTCCTTTGAGAAGTTGATGACCCACAGAAGGAACATAACATACATTACCGCACAGATAGAGTCGATTACCAGTGAGTATGCCAAGCTTTCCTCGCTTACATCCAAAACTGCCTGTACAGCCAGCATGTTACTGCTTCCGCCTAACCAGCTTCCGCACAGTGCGCCCAGTGCTTTCCAGCTGTCCGGACCTAACATTTTATGGAAAATAGCATAACTTACTATAAAACCAGTACAGATAGAAAGGCTGGCTGCAAAGAAACCAATAAGCATTTTCGGTCCTAATTTGATGATCTTCTTAAGATCACAACGCAGCAGCATTAAAAACAACATTGCATACAGCAGTGGGTTTTTTACTGCCTTATAAGTTGCAGCTGTAT
>JBNMGK010000289.1:0-3824 GCA_050872205.1 Enterocloster sp. | reverse complement strand
TCTGAGTGAAAAGCTGGTTATGACTTATGATGATGGAAATGGAACCACCCGTAAATGGGAAATTGAACTTTACGGTGAAGAAAAGCATAGTAAGACTATGGTAAATGGACGTCATTGCTATATTTATAAGCTGCTTCCAAGCCAGATTGATGGTACAGATGAAATGGTGCCTATTCGTATTCAATATACAGATGAGTTGGGAAATGTTATGAATGATTCTGATTTCCAGATAAGTGACATGGATCAGTACCGTGACTATGCTATCAACTTTTTTACCGGTGATCTGGATCCGGATCATATGAGAATTGAAATCACATCCAATGGCAGAACCTATTCATATAAGGTTATGCTGGGAACGGGATCCTTAAAGATCCGCGGTAACGAAAACAACCATTATGCAAAGATCGAGTATGGAACACCTACAGTAAATCCAGAAAATCCTCATTTAATGCTGGCAAGTGCAATGCAGAAAGACACCACCTATTATATCAATGATTCTGGTATAAAAGTTATGGATATATCAGGTGTCCGGCTTTTTGTGGATGAGAGCGTAGATGATGATTACCTAGAGAATTATATTAACCAGAATAAAAACGCAGAAGGAAAATATGTTTGCCAGGCCCGTTATCTGGATCTGGTTGATACGCAGAATGGAAATGTATATCTGAAAATGGCTGCAGGCCAGAAAATGAACATTTACTGGCCGGTTCCGGAAGATGCGAAAGCAGACTCTGAGTTCCACATGGTACATTTTAAGGCTTTCCACCGGGAACATGATGGAGATATGGATGCATTGCTTGAGGCTAATCCGCCAGAAGAACACCCATGTGAAAAAGTTACGATCTCCGGACAGGAATTTCTGAAATTTACTGTAGAGTCATTTTCACCGTTTGTGCTTTTGTATGAGCAGGATGCAGCAGTTGATCCTGGTACAGGTGGTAATGGCAGTGGCAGCAATGGAGGACACAGCGGCAGTCACAGTTCAGGTTCCGGCTCTATTGATACGAATGTAACACAGCAGGAAACTGTAGTTGATCCGAAACAGACGGCTGAAGGACAGACAGAAGATCCAGCCGTGGATGCAGAGGAAACAGGAATAAAAGAAGAGGATCAGATGATGCAGGATCTTCCAAAAACAGGACAGAAAGAAGAGTATTCACTGTTCACACTGTTATTTAGCGGATTAATGCTTGGATTAATGCTGACCAGAAAAAAGAAAGAACAGTAAAAGAATAATAGTAAAAGAAACATAATGAGAAAACGCCTGAAGGGGAATTGTATCAAATTCTCTGTTCAGGCGTTTTTTGCTCTTTCAAGTAATTCTGATGTAGGATATAATCGTAGTAGATGCGTAAGAAAAACAAGTCACTGCATCAGCAGATATTTGTTTTTCGGCAACCTTATGCAAAGGAGTGACAAAAATATGCTGACATCAGACCAGAAAATGAAGATAAATGAGATCGTTCAGGAATTCAGGGAAGCAGCTGATTTTTACCGTATGGAGTACTCACAGGACCTTATGGGGCTGTTTCGGGAGTTTGGGTGTATGCTGCTTGAAGCCTGGGGGATAAATGCAGAGGAAGATCTGGAAGAAAAGCCGGAGATGAAGCAGCTTTTCGGGTACCGGCAGACGTTAAGAGGTACGGTAAAGCGCCAGCTTACAGCTGTATCAGAAGAGCTGGCTGGTTTGAGGAACGATCCATTTTCCGGTGAAATGTTCCAGGCGGCTCTTTCTGAGATCTTTCATTTCTGTCTTTACAGCAAAGGCGGCAAGAACCGTTATCTTCTTCCTGTAGAGACTGCAAAGCCTCTTCTTGGCCTTGTAACCCGCCCGGAAGGAATGTTAAGCCCTGGGATTGGCGCAAAGGTCCTGGATACTCAGTGTGGCGCAGGAAGTACTCTGATGGCAGCTTATGAATACTTAAAGGATCCAAAGCTTGTAGGCTATGAGCAGGATGAAGAAATGTGGGCGGCAGGCATTATCATGTCACGGCTTTTAGGCTTAAAAATGGAGCTTCATCTTGGGGAAGAAATACCGGCCAGTTTATATGAGTCCTGTGATCTGGTGCTCAGCAATCCGGTATACGGAACGGATACCATTAAGGATGAGTCGCTGGCAGAGGAACTTCCGGCGGAGCTGCGGACTGTAAGAGGCCGCTATCATCTGAATCTGATCCACAGTATGCAGGCTTTAAAATACGATGGAAAGGCTATGCTGATCGTTCCAAACAGCTTCTTATTTGCCAACCGCACAGAAAGCATAAAGGTGCGCAAATGGCTTCTCCAGTCTTATTCTCTGGAAGCAGTGATCGCGCTGCCGGAAGATACCTTCTTATACAGCGGTGTCCGATCCAGTGTCATGGTGTTTGGTAAGCCTTTTATGTCCAGCGGCTGGGAAGGCCATACCCAGAGAGTGCTGTATTACAGTGTGGAAAAGCAGGAAGATAAGGAAAAACAGCAGAAGGAATATGACCGCCTTAAAGAGGTCTGGAGCCAGAGAGATACCTGTTATGGAAAATGGGAGCGCGGCCGCAGAGAAAAATCAGTGGAAAACCGCAACGGCATAAAGGTTCCTGCAAACTGGCAGTACAACAGTTTCTGGTTTGCCGATGCAGATCAGATCGAGGCGGGAAAATGGAACCTTCTGCCGGAAAATTACAGGCCGGAAGAGCAGATCAATCTGGAAATAGAGGACCCGGCTCTTCTCTTACAGGAGATGTTAAGGGAACAGGAAGAGATCACAAAGGAGTTAAAAGAACTTCTTAAGGAGGTCGGCTAAAGTGGAAAAATCAGAAAACTGGAAGCAGAGACCTTTAAGCCAGGTGGTGTCCAGATGGATCAGGGGAACCACCTTAAACCGTTCAAAGACAGACTATTATACAAAAATGCCCCAGCCAGAAAGCCTTCCATGGGCAAGGGTGGGGGATATAAAAGAAGAATACATTTCTAAAACAGAAAATTACCTTACCAAAGAAGGTGCAGACCAGATCCCATGGCTGGTGGTGCCAGAAGGCGCTGTGCTGCTTTCTGTATCAGGAACCATTGGAAAAGCGGCCATTGCAGGCTGTGACCTGGTGGTAAACCAGGCGATCCAGGCTATGGTCTTTGATGAAGAGCAGATCCTGCCGGAATATGCGTTTTTTTACCTGGAATTTTACCGCCCATGGCTTATGGAGCGGGCCAATGCGGTAACGATCCCCAATTTGACGAAAGAACAATTATCCGGCATACCTGTTGTATTTCCATGCTTAAAGGAACAGCAGATCATTGTGGACAAATTAAAACGGGCCAGACAGCTTGTAAAACGCAGCCAGTCATCTGAAGAGACGTTGGATCGTATTCTTGAAAACACGCTTGGAAAACTGGCACAGACTGCTTTAAAAGAAGGGAAAATAAGCCGGGATGAAGAACTTCTTTCTCCTGCACTGCGGCCTGTATGGAGATCCTTACAGAAACGGGTATTGCCGGAAAATACAGAGAATGACTTTTTTGTGCCGGTGCTTTCCCAGGCAGAACAGACAGCTTTTGCAGAAACAATCAGAAAAGCAGAAAGTATAAGAAAACGGTTACAGAAAATGCAGCAGCTGGGGGACCGATATTTTAGATCCATGCTTTCTCTGGCTTTCACAGCCGGACTGACTGCGGATTTTAGAAAACAGGAAAACCTGGCGGATCCGGCCCCCTCTTTATTGAAAGAAAGCTACGGGATCGGAACGGTACGAAGCGTCAGCCAGCCAACAGAAGGTATTACAGACTGGCAGAGCCGTATTCCACAGGAACTGCAGTCTCTTTTTACCATGCTGTCTGATTTTCAGCTGGAGATC
>JBNMGK010000214.1:0-5031 GCA_050872205.1 Enterocloster sp. | reverse complement strand
AGACTATGAAAATTGAGTGAATGATGTGCGGACACTGCGAGGCAGCTGTTAAGAAGGCTCTGGAAGCATTAGATGGCGTAGCAGGTGCAGAAGTAAGCCATGAAAAAGGAACTGCTGTAGTTACCTTAGAAAAGGATGTTGATAATGCAGTTCTCACAAAGGCAGTAGAAGATAAGGATTATAAGGTAGTGTCTGTTCAGTAAACAGCAGAGAAATGGAATGTAAGGAAATGGGATCTGGATCATGTATCCGGGTCCCGTTTTTGTATATTTACAAAAAGTAACAATTGCATGTTTCATGGAAAACCCATATAATAAGTAGGATATACAATCACATGGTTGTATGAAAAATTAAAAAATCTGTATAAAGTATACAGAAGAAAAAGGAGAGTTTCTTATGGAAAAAAAGAATCTTGGAGCAGCAGCATTTATTCCTCTGTTGGTATTTTTAGGAACTTACATTGGATGTGGAATTGTATTTTCAGTTATGGGGTTGGAAAGTCCCTTTGGTTATTTTCCACGTCATGTAGCGTTGCTTGCAGGTATTGCAGCCGCTCTTATTCTGGCACCTGGAGTAAAGGTTTCAGAGAAAGTAGATATTCTTACGGAAAATATGGGCCGCAGCGGTGTTATGATGATCGTTCTGATCTATCTTATGGCCAGCGGTTTTCAGGGAGCAGCAGCTGCCATTGGCGGCAAAACTTCTGTTATTAACCTGTGTTTACATTATATTCCAGTTAAACTTCTGGTTCCTGGTGTATTTATGATGTGCTGTTTTATTTCTACCGCCATCGGAACATCCATGGGTACCATGGCAGCTATGGCTCCGGTTGCCTTAGGTGTAGCTGAAGGTGCCGGTTTAAACCCGGCGATTGTCTGTGCAGCGGTGATCGGTGGTTCCTATTTTGGTGATAACCTGTCCATGATCTCTGATACTACCATTGCAGCAGCAGAAGGCTGCGGATCCCAGATGCGGGATAAGTTTAAAATGAACTTCTTTATTGCATTTCCAGCGGCAATCCTTTCTATGATCTTTTACGGATTTATAGGAGGAGCAGGCAGCGGCAGCATTGAAGTGGGTGCTTTTGATTTGTTCCAGATCGCACCGTATATTGTTGTTTTAGTAACAGCTTTAATGGGTATTAATGTAGCAGTGGTACTATTTATTGGTATTTTAATGGCTTTTATCGTAGGAATTTTACAGGGAACAGTAGGCTTCTTTGATATGACCATGGCAGTAGGCGATGGAATGGCAGATATGTTCAGTATCAGTATTGTTGCCATCCTGGTATCAGGTGTGATCGGTCTGGTAAGATACTATGGTGGTATTGAGTGGATGATCAGTGCAATTACGAAAAGGATCAAAAACAGAAAACAGGCAGAATATGGTATTGGTATCCTTTCTGGTATTTTATCAGGTGCCATGGTCAATAATACCATTGCTATTATTGTTACCTGTCCTATTGCAAAAGAGATCGGCAGCAAATACAAGATCGCACCAAAGCGTCTTGCCAGTCTGGTAGATATTTTTGCCTGCGCATTCTTAGCTGTTATGCCTCATGATGGCGGTATGCTGATGACATCGGAGATGGCTAAGATCTCACCATTTGAGATCCTTCCATACTCTGTTTATCCATTATTCCTGGTCATCGCAACCTGCGTGACCATTCAGGCGGGACTTTTAAGAACTTCAGAAGAAAAATAAGCTATTTGGGCAAAATAGACAAAGACCGAAAGAAAGTGCATTGACTTATAGTGATAATAATGGTATCATAGCCGTATCGTTACTTTCTTGACAATATTGGTTGCTTTAAGGCAACATGCAAAACCAATTTTGAACGATATTTCTTTCTGCAGATATATGTTCAAAGTTGGTTTTTGGTTTTTTAGGGGGAATCATCATGTTTCAGGGAATTAAAAAATTATTTGGCACAAAAAAGGAAAGAGAGCAGATCCCGGCACCGGTTGCAGGTCAGGCAGTACCTTTAAGTGAGGTTGCTGATCCGGCTTTTGCACAGGAGATATTAGGAAAAGGTGTTGCCATAAAACCTTCTGAGAATGAATTCAGGGCGCCTGCATCCGGCGAAGTGACAGTGTTGTTTGAGACCGGCCATGCAGTGAGCATCCGTACAGAAAGCGGTGCAGATGTGATCGTCCACATTGGTTTAGACACTGTTAATTTAAAGGGACAGTTTTTCACTACCCATGTAAAGCAGGGAGATACAGTAAAAGCAGGAGACCTGCTGATCACAGCAGATATAGAGCAGATCAGGGCAGCCGGTTATGATGTGATCACACCAGTGATCGTCTGCAATGTTTCTGACTTCCCGGATATGGTATGTCACCCGGGAAAGGCAGTAAAAGCCATGGATGAGATCATTACGCTGTAATGAATATCAACATAATGTTCTTTCGGAGTCTTTCTGTGCCTGATTTTGTGAGAAGATTTTTTGTCAGTTGTGCCCAAATTTCTGAGGCGTACGCGGTGCGTACGTTGATGAAATTCGGGTGCGACTGGCGGAAAATCGGCCGCAAAAGCAGGTGCATGAAAAACTCCGAGAGGACATCATAGATATAAAGGGGATTTGAAACCAGGAGAAGGGTTCAAATAAATCAGCCGGGGTCAAAAGTCCACCGGCAACAAAAGAAAGGGGTTTTTAGTTATGATGAAGTTCTTTCAGAAACTTGGCAAGTCACTGATGCTTCCAGTGGCGTGTCTGCCAGTGTGTGGTATCCTTATGGGTATCGGATACATTCTGGCACCGGCAGCTATGGCAGGTGAAGTCCAGGGATTTACCGCAGGAGGCTTAGCTTACTCTATTGGACTGTTTCTGATCAAAGCAGGGGGAGCACTGATCGATAACATGTCCTGGCTGTTTGCAGTAGGTGTAGCCGTAGGTATGGCAGATGAATCAGATGGTACAGCAGGTCTGGCAGGTCTTGTATCCATGTACATGATCACCACACTGTTAAGTCCTGGCGCTGTTGCAGGTATTACCGGACATGAGGCAGCACCTGCATTTGGAAAGATCGTAAACCAGTTCGTTGGTATTCTTTCCGGTCTCATCGGTTCTACATGTTACAACAAGTATAAGACTGTAAAACTGCCAGATGCACTGGCATTCTTCAGCGGCAAGAGAGCAGTTGCCATCTTTACAGCTATTTATTCTATTGTTGCAGCGTTAGTCCTGTTTGTAGTATGGCCGTTAGTATATGGCGGTCTGGTAGCAATGGGCGAAGCCTTTATTGGAATGGGCGCACTTGGAGCAGGTATCTATGCATTCTTTAACAGACTGCTGATCCCGTTTGGTCTGCACCATGCATTAAACTCTGTATTCTGGTTCGATGTAGCAGGCATCAACGACCTGAGCAATTTCTGGGGCAATACAGGTGTTTATGGACAGACTGGTATGTACATGACCGGATTCTTCCCATTTATGATGTTTGGTCTTCCTGCAGCCTGCATCGCTATGTATCAGACTGCAAAACCTGGTAAGAAGAAAATGGTTTACGGACTTTTAGCTTCCGCAGCATTCTGTTCCTTCTTTACAGGTGTTACAGAACCGATTGAGTTTTCCTTTATGTTCCTGGCTCCGGGACTGTATGTATTACATGCCCTGTTAGCAGGTATTACAGCAGGTATCACCGTTGCTCTGCCGATCCGCGCAGGCTTCTCCTTCTCCGGCGGTGCTGTTGATATGGTACTTAGTTCCTTTACACCACTTGCAGAAAATCCCTGGCTGCTGATCCCGGTAGGTATCGCAGTTGGCGTTATTTATTACATCGTATTCCGTTTCGCTATTACAAAGTTTAACTTAAAGACTCCGGGACGTGAAGATGATGATACAGCAGAAGAGTTAAAGGCAACTTTAGCAAACAATGATTATACTTCTGTTGCAAAGATCGTTCTGGAAGGTGTTGGTGGCCCTGAAAATGTAGCTTCCATTGACAACTGCATTACAAGACTTCGTCTGGAAGTAAAAGACTATACAAAGGTTGACGAAAAAGTGATCAAATCTGCCGGTGTTGCAGGTGTGATGCGTCCAAGCAAGACCGCTGTTCAGGTCATCATCGGAACCCAGGTACAGTTTGTAGCAGATGAATTTAAGAAGCTTTGCAAGTAAAAAGTAAATAAGAAAGAAAAAGAAATTCCGGCTGTAAAAGCAGCCCGATAAAAATGAGCCGCGGCAGAGAGGTGTAAGATCCTCTTTGCTGCGGCTCATTTTTTGTCACGGGCATCTAAAAGGTGCCGGTGGGGTGTTCGTTGATCAACAGGATCGAAGCCCTTTTTCCAGTACAGCAACTCCCTGATACAATCCCCATGAAAGCACACATAAGATGATCAGGGCGCTCATCAGTTTTGTCATCTCAAAGGTCTGAGATGCATAGGTGATAAGATAGCCAAGGCCGGCTTTTGCACTTAAAAACTCACCGATGATCACACCTACCAGACAGAGACCAATATTTACTTTCATGGTGCTCATAAGCAGAGGAAGACTGCCAGGAAGGAGAACTTTTGTAAGAACCTCTTTTTTACTTCCGCCGAAAGAGTAGATAAGCCGGATCTTATCATGATCCATTTGGTTAAAACCTGTATATAAGGTCATAACAGAGCCAAAAACAGCAATGGAAACGGCAGCAGTAACCACCATACGCATCCGGCTTCCAAGCCATACAAGCAGCAGCGGTGCAAGGGCTGATTTTGGAAGGCTGTTTAAAACAACAAAATATGGATCTAATATTTCTGATATTTTTTTACTGCACCACAGTAATACAGCTACTCCAATACTAATAAGTGTTACAAGAAAAAAACTTGCCAGTGTTTCATAAAATGTCGTCCACAAATGTCCAAAAATGGTACTGTCCACCACCATATTCCAAAAGCAAAGTGTTACTCTGGACGGGCTACTGAAAATAAAGGAATCTATCAGACCTACATTAGCCGAAAATTCCCATAAAAAGAGAAAACCTAACAAAATCGCAATTCTGGATGCCCGAACAATTCGCTTATGTTTTTTCTGCTGATTTAGGT
>JBNMGK010000398.1:0-2421 GCA_050872205.1 Enterocloster sp. | reverse complement strand
CTGCTGCCAGGGCATCCGCTCCCACAAAGCGGCCTACGATGATGGTGTCCGCCATATTATAAAGCTGCTGGAAAATATTTCCAACTGCAAGGGGCAATGTAAACATAAAAATAACTGACAGCGGCTTGCCCTTTGTCATATCCTGTTCCATAATCTTCTACCTTTCTTAATTCAAACAGATCGCAAAACCACAACTTAAGTTGTGCGGGCATAATCATAGCACACTGTCAGCTAATTGTCATTGGATTTTTTTGCACTTTTGGGGATTTTTGTAACTGTTTCCTAAAACTACAATGAAATCATGTATATTTCATTCGTTTTCCGTCCATATTATCCACGTATAAGGAGGTAAACTGCCATGAAAAATACGGCACTTGACGCTACAGCTCTCACCTTATCCATTATCGGAGCTGTAAACTGGGGGCTGATCGGCCTTTTTAAGTTTGACCTTGTTGCCTTTCTTTTTGGAAGCATGACATTACTGTCACGTATCATTTATACCATTGTGGGCATATGCGGTATTTATCTTATCAGCTTCTATGCCAAAAAAGAATAGGGGCCAAATGGCCCCTATTCTATCACATTCCATTATTATCCGTTTATTCTCTTATTGTAAGCCTCTTTCAGGCTGCATTTTAATGTAATTCCCAGGTCTGCAAAAACAGTATCCAGACCGGCCATTACAGCTTCTACCTTTTCAGGATATGCATTTTCACCCATATGACCAATACGGATCACTTTTCCTGCAAAAGCACCAAAGGAACCGGCTAACATAATGTTGCATTTTTCCTTCATGGATGTAAGGATAGCTGTATCTGTAGTTCCTTCTGGAACATTAAATACTGTGACTGTATTGGAAAAACCTGTTTCCTGATATAATTCCAGTCCGGCTTCCACTACTGCTGCTCTCACAGCTTCGCCGATCTTTCTATGGCGCTCTAACATGCCCGGATCATTTTTAATATTATCGAAGGCCTGACGGAGACCATAGATATCGCTGATAGGCATGGTATATGGGAACCACTGCTTCTCATAATAGCCATCAAATGCAAGGATGTTTCCGTAGAAAGAAGCTACCGGTGTTTTTCTGGAACGCATTGCCTTATAAGCATCATCACTGATGGTAATAAAGCTTAATCCTGGAGGTGCGGAAACTGCCTTCTGGGAGCCGCCGCAAAGAAGATCGATCTGATAATCATCCACACGCATCTCTTCGCCAAACATGGCGGAAACGGAGTCTACCAGTGTGAGGATACCATATTTTTTTAATAATGGACAAAGCTTTGATACATCATTTAGCATACCGCTTGGAGTGTCACAGTGTACTAAGGCTGCATATTTAAAATCATGGTCTTTTTCCAGATATTCTTCCAGTGCCTTTACATCAAAAGCATTGCGGTAGTCTGTAGAATAAAGGACCGGCTCTCCGCCGTACATAGTCACAAAACCGGCGAAGCCTTTTCCATATTCTCCATTGTCCATTACAAGCACCCGGTCTCCTTTTTCCGTGAGAGTGGCACAGGCTGCTTCCAGTCCTAAAATGCCTTCTCCGTCCAGGATCAGGGTCTCATTTTTTGTATAAAGGAGCTCGCTGATCTCTTCACAGGTCTCCCTATAAAAATCATAAAAATCTGCATCCAGGTCTGGATTGGTACAGGCAAGTGCCCGGGCCCGCCGTACATTTTCCCTTACCTGTGTTGGGCCAGGTGTCATAATATCGTACATGGTGGTGTTTCCTTTCTCTTATAATGTCCTCTTAAAATCCTTCTGTCTTATTTCAGGATCGGACGCAGTACCTTGCGAAGCTGCTCTACGCAGATAAGAACGATCACAGCTGCTGTACCGATCTGCACCAGGTTTCCAGGAATAGAAGCTACAGGAGCAAACAGGTTGTGGTAAATGATCACTTCTGCGATGTAATAACCTACTACCTTGATCACACACGCTACAGCAATGGCTGCTGCATCTCTTACTGTGCTGTGGTGTCCTTCTGTCATAGCGCCTACTGCATAACCCATAGCGCCTACGATGATAAATGTAAATGGTGCCCATGCAGTCCAGCCGGATAACAGATCAAACAGTCCCATACCGAAAGCGCCTGCTAACATACCGGTGCGCTTGCCTAAAAGGATGGCACAGATAAATAAAGGCACATTTCCTAAATGGATCAGTCCTCCGTTTGCAGCGATAGGCAGTCTGACGTTTACAAATGCTGTAAATACATAGGTCAGTGCAATAAACATTGCGTCTAAAACAAGTTCTTTTGTGCTATATCCGCTTTTTGCAGCAGCAGCTGTCTGTTTTGTGTTCATACTCATCATCCTTTTCCTCTCTTCCTGACTGGTTCTCGGGGCCCAGGGAGAATAGCATCAGGCTTTCTTTTTATAGTTGCTTTATTAGCTTAACACAAGGATAAATGAT
>JBNMGK010000127.1:0-6777 GCA_050872205.1 Enterocloster sp. | reverse complement strand
TATTCCGGGCACCTCCTATCAAATATTATCTGGTAATGTGGTAACACACATTTCGACTAGTATAATTAAACATCTTCTCGATTATATAGAAAAAATCGGCCTTAGTCAAGGGATTTTTTGAGGAAAACTGGGAAATATGAACCATTTATGATAATGTCCTAATATACCGTAAGGGAAAATGTCCCAATGAAGTATAATACTTCCATCAATAGGTGGAGGTGACCATTATCAGAAAGGTAACATTATCAATGGATGAAAAAAAGAAATATGAAGTGATCAAATCATTAGCTGATCACCCAAACCCTAATAAACAGAGAGCTGCAATTACTCTTAATTGTACTGTACGTCACATTAATCGTATGCTTAAAGGCTACAGGAAACAGGGTAAAGCTTACTTTATTCATGGCAACAGAGGCCGTAAGCCTGCTAACACCATACCAGATGAAACTCGTAACCGTATTGTCGATCTGTACCGCAATAAATACTATAATGCCAATTTTGAGCACTTCACTGAGTTATTAAAAAAACATGAAGGTATCCGCATTTCCCCTTCGGCAGTTATGTCTATCCTTGAGGCAGCATATATTCTCTCGCCTAAAGTTACAAAAGCCAAGAAAAAAAGGATCAAAGAACAATTAACAGCCGCTAAAAAAGCTGCTAAGTCACAGAAAGAAGCCGATCAGATACAGACAAATCTTGTTGCAGTGGAAGACGCACACTCTCGGCGCCCCAGAGTTGCTTATTTTGGTGAGCTGGAACAAATGGACGCGACTCCTTATGAATGGGTTTCCGGCCAGATATGGCATTTACATTTAGCTATCGATGATGCCACCGGAAGAATTACTGGTGGTTGGTTTGATACTCAGGAAACGCTAAATGGCTATTACCATGTTTTCCAGCAGATCCTCACTACTTATGGCATTCCCTACAAGTTCCTTACAGACCGACGCACCGTATTCACTTATAAAAAGAAAAACTCCCCATCTATTGATGAGGATACTTATACACAGTTTGCCTATGCCTGCAAACAACTTGGTGTTGAACTTGGATCAAGCAGTGTACCACAGGCAAAAGGACGGGTGGAGCGCTTAAACCAGACGCTACAGTCGCGCCTGCCAGTCGAGTTGAGACTTGCAGGCATAACGACCATAGACGCTGCCAATGAATTCCTCAACTCCTACATAAAGGAATTCAATGAGAAGTTCGCGCTTCCCATTCATGGTATCAGATCTGTGTTTGAAGAGCAACCTGAAATTGAAAAAATAAACCTGATCCTTGCGGTTTTATGTGAAAGGACGGTAGATACCGGCCACTGCTTAAGACATTCCCATAAGTATTATCGCATGGTCGACAGCAACGGGCGTCAAGTCCACTACCGCAAAGGAACAAAGGTGATGTTAATCCAGGCATTTAATGCCCGTCTGTACTGCTGTGTGAATGACAAAGACATCTACGCGTTAGAAGAAATACCTGAGCGTGAAGCGAAATCAAAAGACTTAGATACCGACTATACTCCACCCAAACCCAGGAAGACCTATATCCCGCCCATGGATCATCCATGGCGTCTTCAATACTTTGGAAAGTTTGTTAAGCAGCAGGAACACCACTGGAATGATCCGGATATAAAAACCGCTTAAGGAGCGGAGCTGTTGTCAAAAGGACCGTGGAATAATGAGCCGAAGGCTCTTTATGCCGCGAAAGCCTCTTGACATAAAGCTCACGGATCATCCTTTTGACAAAGAAAGAAGTGTTCAACTTCTTTCCCTGCCTTCCTGGCGAAGGGCGGGTGTGGGCAGAGCCCAAAAAATAAAAGCGGCCCCAGCAAAAATGCCGGGGCTAATGTTTCAATTATTTGGGGACATTTTCAAAAATGCTTGACAAGGAAAAAATCATTTTTTATTTCCATTATGAACTATTTATGATAATGTATCATCCCAACGCCACATCCAACACCATCATCAGCGCAAATCCGATTGCAAATCCAATGGTACCAATATTGGAATGTTCTCCTTCGGAAGCTTCCGGTACCAGTTCTTCTACTACTACATAAAGCATGGCGCCTGCTGCAAAGGAAAGGAAATATGGCATGAATGGCTCCAGCTTTTCTGCCAGTAAAAGCATAAGTCCGGCGCCGATTGGCTCTACGATGCCGGAAAGCATGCCATAGACAAAGGCTTTTTTCTGTCCTGCTGCTTCTTTTAAAGGCAGTGAGATAACTGCGCCTTCGGGAAAGTTCTGGATCGCAATACCCAGTGACAATGCCATGGCACCCGCCAGCGTAATGGACTGACTTTTTGCCAGCATTCCTGCAAAGGCAACGCCAACTGCCATTCCCTCCGGTATGTTATGTAAGGTCACTGCAAGGACCAGCATGGTACTCTTTTTCCAGTTGCTTTTTGCACCTTCCGGCTGGTCTGTGTCCATATGAAGATGCGGAACTACCATATCCAGGATCAGCAAAAACGCCATTCCTAAAAGAAAGCCGCTTACTGCCGGAAGAAAAGCCAGTCTTTTAAGGCCTTCGCTCATCTCCATAGCCGGGATCAGAAGGGACCACACAGAAGCAGCCACCATCACTCCCGAAGCAAAGCCCAGAAATGCTTTCTGCACCCCGGGCTTTAATTCTCCCCTGAGGAAGAACACGCAGGCACTGCCTGCTGTAGTTCCTATAAACGGAATCAGTATTCCTGCTAAAATATCCATCTGCTACCTCATGTCGCTACATTTCTGCCCCACAGCCAACACGCCAATAACACGTTCTCCTATCGTGGCAAACAGATATACCACCGCTTCACGGTGTTACCACAAATATCAGTCGATCATTCCCCGAAGCTTCAGATAATCCTTGATCAAAGTGATCATCTCATCATAATCAATGCGGCTGGCATTAATAGGAAGATCATAATTTTCCATATCCATCCAGTTTCTGCCAGTGAAATACTTATGATATTCGGTGCGCTCCTTATCAATCTTCTTCATGCGACGCAGTGCTTCTTCTTCGTCTACCTTGTCTACATCCATGATCCTGCGGACTCTGGTAACTGTATCTGCATAAACGAAAATGCGGATCACGTTATCTAACTGATCCTGGAGCACATAGTTGCCGCAGCGTCCGATAATGATACAGTTTTCAGACTCTGCCAATTTGCGGATGACCTCAGACTGGAAACGGAACAGGTTCTCCGGTGAAGTAAGCTTATGTCCGTCCTTTACAGGTGCAGAAAGCTCCGGCTTCATATTAGTAACGGTACGATATAATAAGTTGTTTCCTGCTTTTTCATCTGCCAGACGGAAATACTGCTCTCCAATGGCACTGGTCTCTGATGTCATTTTCAGGATCTCTTCATCATAGTAATGAATGCCCAGTTCCTCTGCAAGACGCATACCTGTAATACGTCCGCCGCTTCCGTACTGACGCTCGATTGTGATCACATAGTGTTTATCGCTCATATGACCGACCTCCCTTGTTTTGCTATGCTGTTCGTACCTTAAGTATAGCACATTTTCACTCAGCCGGACACTCCATTATCTGAAATTTCTTTAAATCCTTCACCAAATACCTCTGTTGTTTCCGTTACCATGATAAAGGCATAAGGATCTGCTTTGTAAATGATCTCTTTTAACTTGTAAAACTGATTTTTGCGCACCGTACATAAAAGTACGGTCTTTTCTTCCCCGCTGTAAGCCCCTGTTCCCCGAAGGACGGTGGCACTCCGCTCCAACTGATCAATGATCCCCTGGGAGATCTCATCTGGATTTCGTGTAACAACTGTGACCATATTTCCCGTATCGCTTCCGTAGATCATGGCATCGATCACCTTGGTCTGGGCAAAAAGGCTGATCAGGCCTAAAAGACCAGCTTCTACATTGTGAAAAGCATAAATAGACAGAAGCAATATCACTCCGTCTACCATCATCAGAGCTTTTCCTATGGAGATATGAGGTTTCTTTTTCTGCATGATATACCCCAAAATGTCCGTACCGCCTGTGGTGAAACCGGCTATAAAAATAAGAGCCATTCCCACACCTACGATCACGCCTCCAAACAGGCTGCATAAAAGTCTGTCACCGCTGTATACAGGAAAAAAGGGAGCTACCCCAAAGTCCAGGATCAGGGAACAGACCACGCAGGAAATGCTGGTCATGATCACAAATTTTTTACTTAAAATGTACCATGCCATGATCAAAAGAGGCACATTAAGGAGTATGGTCAGGATTCCCACCGGCAGGCCAAACAGATAATTAACGATCAGTGCCAGGCCTGCCGCCCCGCCGGGAGCAATGTTGGCGGGCATCACAAAACAATGGATGCCCAGACCATAAATAAAGGAACCTAACAGCAGAAAAAAAACATTCATCTTCTTCATTTCATCAACCATAAATCTTTCTGTTTTCTATAAACTCTTCTTTTACCTTCTTTAAAAGAGCAGGAGAAGTGAGCAGATCCCAGGCTGTACCAGCCAGTATCTTTGCACCATACATAACGCAGTTGTGGGCCGCATCTGTCTTTCCGGCTTCCACGTAGGCTTTTGTATGGGAGGAGGTACCTACGGGCACAAACTGCACACGGATGCAGGCACCTGGAAGTTTATGCATTACATTTCCAAAATCCGTGGAACCTGTTTTTTCCCTTGGAGGAACGATCTGGGGCGCATTTACCAGTTTTGCGTTTTCCATAAGAAGGTCATTTAAGGAAAATACCGGGATCTTATTATCCAGGGCTGGAAGCTCCTTTACCTCAAATCCTGTTCCACCCATAAGGGCCGCTCCTTTTACAATATCCTTAAACCGCCCGATCACTTCATTAAGATAATCCCTGGAATAAGAACGCAGTGTAAAACGTCCCACTGCCCGGTCAGGAACTACATTTTCCGGTCCCGGCAGCTCCAGCATGGTATAATGCATCCGCACATCATCTCTTACATGCTCTCTTAAAAATTCCACGCCCTGGAATGCCAGCAGCAGACTGTCAAAAGCGCTTCTCCCCTTTTCCGGTGCCAGTGCTGCATGGGCTGATTTTCCCAGATAAGTCACATCAAAAGAGGACAATGCCAGACATTTAATATCTGTACAGGTATCCGGCGCTCCGTGCATCATAAGTGCCACATCAATGTCCTTAAAATAGCCTGCATCAAGCATATTGATCTTTCCGCCAAAGGTCTCCTCTGCCGGTGTGCCGTAAACCACCAGGCGCACATCAGAAAGCCCCAGATTTTTTCCAGTTTTTTCCAGATTCTCTTTCTGCGTTTCCTCCAGAATACGCTTTATAGCAACTGCTGCTCCCAGGCAGGACGGTCCCTGCATATGATGGCCGCAGCCATGTCCCAGTCCTTCCAGTGCATCATATTCACATAAAAAGCCAATGGACGGTCCCCCATTTCCTATCTCATACACAGCCCGGAAAGCTGTAGGAAGGCCTGCAATGCCCATTTCAACTTCAAATCCCTGCTCTTTTAAATAATCTGTCAGCACTTTTGCCGCCAGAGTTTCATGACCATCCCACTGGGGATGGTCATGGATGTAATCAGATAATTGTATCAGTTTTTCTCGTTGTTTGTCAATCTGGTTTAATACTTCCTGCTTCATATCTTCTGCTTTTCTTCTCCTTTACATCGGTCCTAAATGGATAAACTGGGCGATCAGCACCAGAACTGAACCAGTGACGAACCACAGCGCAAAACATTTCCACATAAACCGCATCCATTTATCATATGGGATATTGGCTGCACCCAGAATACCCATTAATGCAGTAGACATAGGTAAAATGTAGTTACAGAAGCCGTCACCAAAGTTAAATGCAAGAATAGCAGTCTGTCTGGTCAGTCCTAAAAGATCTGCCAACGGAATAAAAATAGGCATTACCACTGCTGCCTGGCCGGAACCAGAAGTGATAAATACATTGATAATGGTATTTGCAAGGAGCATTCCAATACCCTGAAGACCAAAAGGAACGCCATTTAAGATACCTGCCAGGAAATGAACCACTGTATCAATGATATTTCCGTCAGACATAATAGAGCCGATACTTCTTGCCAGACCAATGATCATGGCAGCACCTAACATATCCTTGCAGCCAGCTAAAAACTCTTTTGAAAGGTCACTTGGTGTAAAACCGGCGATCAGACCGGTGATGATACCCAGAGCCAGGAAAACAGCTGCATGCTCTGCCACATCCCACTCATATACAACACTGCCGTATACAATGATCACTAAAGCTACTACCAGGCACAGAATACTCAGCCATTTTCTGGTATCCATTTTTCCAAAATCTTCCAGTGTCATATTTCCTTTAATGGAATTCTGGCTGTCCAGCTCATACATTGGGGATAACTGGGGATTTTTGCGGATCTTATTTGCATAATGGATCAAAAACAGGTTGGTCACTACAAAGAAGACCCCGAAACAGACAAAACGATATCCAATGCCGGAATATAACGGCAGTTCTGCGATCTTCTGGCTTACAACTGTGGTGCTTACATTTAAAGTACCGGTGGAAAATCCAATAGCGCCGCCTAAAATGATAATGGCTACACCGCAGATAGAGTCAAGTCCCAACGCCAGGGAAAGCATGACCATGATCGGCGCAAATGCAATGAACATATTTACGGCCTGTGTAGTACAGATCAGTGCAAATACCAGAGTAAGAATCGGGATAAAGATCTCAATCCTCTTTGAAAATTTCATAGCCAGTCTGCCGATCACCGCCCGAATGGCACCTGTTTTTGTCAGCATGTGGAAGGCACCGCCGGAAAACAGGATGACCATGATCAGGTCCGC
>JBNMGK010000132.1:0-6634 GCA_050872205.1 Enterocloster sp. | reverse complement strand
TCTTGTCGAAATACTTGCTGTACTCACCGCTTAAAATGTTTTTCCACCATTCCTGGTTGTCCAGATACCAATGAATGGTCTGCTGAATTCCTGTATCAAAGTTATATTTTGGCTTCCAGCCTAATTCTGTCTCGATCTTAGTTGGATCAATAGCGTAACGGTGGTCATGACCTGGACGGTCTGTTACGAACTTGATCAGACTTTCCGACTTGTTTAATGCCTTTAAGATAGTCTTTACAACTTCCAGGTTGGTTCTCTCGTTGTGTCCGCAAATGTTGTAAACTTCACCTACGCGGCCCTTATGGATGATCAGGTCGATTGCCTCGCAGTGATCAGATACATGCAGCCAGTCACGTACATTTTCACCGGTTCCGTATACAGGAAGCTCCTCATCTGCTAAAGCACGGCTGATGATCAGCGGGATCAGCTTCTCAGGGAAGTGATATGGGCCGTAGTTGTTGGAGCAGCGGGATACAGTTACAGGCATTCCGTATGTTCTGTGATATGCCAGTACAAACAGGTCTGCACTTGCCTTGGATGAAGAATATGGGCTGGAGGTGTGCAGTGGTGTTGTCTCTGTAAAGAACAGGTCCGGGCGGTCTAATGGCAGATCTCCGTAAACCTCATCGGTAGATACCTGATGATAACGCTTGATGCCATAGGTACGGCATGCATCCAATAAGGTAGTGGTTCCCATTACATTGGTTCGCACAAATGCCTCTGGATCAGTAATGGAACGGTCTACATGGCTTTCTGCAGCGAAGTTTACTACTACGTCTGGTTTCTCTTTTTCAAATAAGTCAAAGATGAACTTTCTGTCTGCAATATCGCCTTTTACAAAGCGGTAGTTTGGCTTGTCTTCTACCAGTTTTAAGTTTTCCAGGTTTCCTGCATAGGTTAACAGGTCCAGGTTAATGATCTCATAATCTGGATATTTGTTTACCATATGGTGTACAAAGTTGCTTCCGATAAATCCGGCACCGCCGGTTACGATGATTTTCATAATGTAAATATTTCCTCCTAAAATTCGCGGTTATGCAGCTTATCTACATACTTTCCGTCTAAAACGTCCTTCAGGTACTTGCCGTACTGGTTCTTCTTTAAAACCTCGTAGGTCTCTAATACCTGCTCTTTGGTGATCCAGCCGTTTAAGTATGCGATTTCTTCCAGGCATGCGATCTTTCTGTGCTGGTGAGTCTCTACAGTCTTTACGAAGTTGGTTGCTTCTACTAAGGACTCATGGGTTCCTGTATCCAGCCAGGTGAAGCCCTGTCCCAGTAAAATAACATCCAGATCACCGTTTTCCAGGTAGATACGGTTCAGATCTGTGATCTCCAGCTCACCTCTTGCAGATGGCTTTAAGTTCTTTGCATACTCTACAACCCGGTTGTCATAGAAATAAAGTCCTGTTACGCAGTAATTGGACTTCGGCTTTTCAGGCTTTTCTTCAATAGAAATAGCTTTGCCGTTTGCGTCAAATTCAACAATACCGAAACGCTCTGGATCGTCTACATAATAGCCGAATACAGTTGCGCCTTTTCCCTTGTTGGCAGCAGCTTTTAATCTCTTGTTTAAGCCCTGTCCGTGGAAAATGTTATCACCTAATACCATGGCAACAGAATCACCGTTAATAAACTCTTCACCAATGATAAATGCCTGAGCCAGACCGTCTGGACTTGGCTGTACAGCATAGCTTAAGTTGATACCAAACTGCTTTCCATCACCTAACAGAGCCTCAAAACGAGGGGTATCGTCTGGTGTGGAGATGATTAAGATATCCCGGATACCTGCATTCATAAGTACAGATAATGGGTAATAGATCATAGGTTTGTCATAAATAGGAAGCAGCTGCTTCGATGTAACTTTGGTCAAAGGGTAGAGTCTGGTGCCGCTTCCGCCGGCAAGTATAATCCCTTTCATTTTTTCCTCCTTGCAGGTCCCTGTAACCGTCTTTCTTCCTATATTAAGGCAGACTACGGCCGGACCACTGGTTATTCTTCGTTCAATATACCATACTATGCGCCATTTTTCAAATCCTCAGAGAAATATTTCGCTATAATTCATTAAAAATTAATGGAACAGTTCAGACATGCGCTGGTTTGAATGAGAAAGAGCGTTGCAAGCTGGCTTGCATAAGCGCTTTCTTGTTCAAATCAGCATATGATGAGCCAAGCAAGCTTCTTGTTTTCATGAAATGGAAACAAGAAGATGCCATGTCTGAACTGTTTCAATTTAATAAGAGATTTTTTTCAACAGGTGATTAGGGATTGAAAAAAGCTGCCTTATTTAATATGATATCTATATTACACGCAAAAATCGGGGGAAAAACTATGCTTTTAATGAACAAAACTCTTTTAAAGCTTGCCCGGGGACTATGGCTTTGGATACTTGCCATAGCAGGGGTGGGCTTTCTTACGTTGGTAGGTACCACTGCGCTGGCTGAGATCATTGCCGGTTTCCTTGGTACTCTTTTTCAGCCTCAGACCATTCTAAATACTGCCTGGAGTGCTATCCGCGCTACACTGGCGGCAGCTGTATTTACCTTTCTTACCCAGCTTTTAAAGGGACTGCTGGAATACAGGACTGCTGCAAAAGCAAGAGAAGGCATGCGGAAAATGATCTTTTCAAAGGTATTGGAGTTAGATGCCGGGGGAATCGAAAAAATCGGTCCTGTTTCCGCTATTACAGCTTCTGTAGACGCAGTAGAACAGATGCAGATGTATTTCAGCACCTATCTTCCAAGCCTGATCTACAGTGTGATCGCACCTGTTTACCTGTTCTTTCATTTAAAGAACATTTCTATGCCGGTGGCTGTTTTATTATTGGTGGTATCACTTTTTCTGCTTCCTATTAATAATGCATTCCGCAGCAAGATCGAAGAGATCCGCAAGATCTACTGGCGTTCACTGGATGATATGACCGGTTACTATATGGACAGCCTGCGGGGACTTACCACTTTAAAACTCTTTGACCGGGATAAGGAGCATTCCCATATTCTGGGAAAAAAGGCAGATATATTAAATAAAAATATTAACTGCCTTATGAAGATCAACTTCACTTCCTTCCTGGTAACTGAGGCACTGATCTATGCAGCCCTGGTGATAGCATTAGCAGACTCCTGTATCCGTATTACAAACGGAACCATCACCATTTCACAGGCACTGATCGTTTTAATGCTTTCTTACAGCTATTTTTCTTCTGCACAGCAGCTGATGAGCGCTTCCCACAGTGCTTTAACCGCTATTTCCGCAGCTGGTAAGGTAGAAGAGATCCTGGATACAGACACAACACGCCCCTTTGATCCGTCACTGCCGGAAGATAAGGAACATTTTAATGGGATCCGTATGGAAAATGTATCTTATGGTTATGAAGGACGTGCCAGAGCCTTAAAGGATGTTTCTCTTACAATTCCCAAAGGTTCTGTTGTGGCTCTGGTAGGACTTTCCGGCTGCGGAAAATCCACTACGGCTTCTCTTTTAATGCGTTTTTGTGACGCAGCAGCCGGACATATTTATCTGGAAGGCAGAGATTATAACAGCATGAAGCCTGAACAGCTTCGAAAACACATTGCCATGGTTCCCCAGCAGGTAAACCTGTTTTCTGGGACGATCCGTGACAATCTGCTCCTCGCTGATCCAACTGCAGATGATACTACTTTAATGGAAGCTGTAAAAGAAGCCGGACTTTTGAAATTTATACAATCTCTGGAAAATGGACTTGATTCAGATGTAGGAAATGCAGGTGCTTCTCTCTCCGGCGGACAGCGCCAGAAAATGGGTATTGCAAGAGCCCTGTTGTCAAAAGCGGAATATATGATCTTTGACGAAGCCACTTCCAGCGTTGACCCGGAAAGTGAAAAGGAGATCTGGACAACCATTGGACACCTGGCTCATACCAGGACCCTTATTATCATCTCCCACCGTATGTCATCAGTACGGAATGCTGACTGCATTTACGTCTTAAAAGACGGCCAGGTGGCTCAGCAGGGCAGTCATGATGCTTTAATGGCCCAGGAGGGCTTATACCATGAACTGGTAATACGCCAGCAGGCAATGGAGGTGGCAGAATGAAACGAAAATTCAGTTATTCAATGAAAGAAATGAACCGGCGGCTTCTGGCAATTGGAAGACCTATCCGAAACTATATTGCTATTTCAACCATTGCAAGTGTATTGGGAGCCCTTTCCCACATGGGGCTTATGGGCTTTGGCGCCTTGTGGCTTTTATCTGCAGCCGGTTTTTGCAATGGAATCATGACTTATGCAGCTCTTACGATTACCTGTGCTGCTTTGATCGCAGTGTGCCGCTATCTGGAAGGTTTATTCTCCCATTTAGGCGCTTATGGCATCCTTGCAAAAATGAGAGTGCATCTTTTTGATGCCATTGACCGTATATCTCCTGCTTATATGATCGGCCGGGAAACCGGTGATATTATGAATATTGCTGTGGCAGATATTGAAACTCTTGAATATTTCTTTGCACATACCATCGGGCCCATGTTTACAGTTATTCTGCTTCCGGTGACAACTGTAGTTCTGGCCTGGTTCGTAAATCCTCTTTATGCCCTGGTGCTGATCCCTATTTATATTATGATCAGCGTTGTACTGCCTCTTGGAGCATTAATTGCCGGGCGTGGGATCGGAATGCGTTACAGAGAGCAGTTAGGAGACTTAAAATCGAAAATTCTGGAAAGTGTATACAGTATCCGGGATATCCAGATCTTTGGTGCAGGCAGACAGAAAATGGAAGAGGTAATGGAAGCAAACAGCCAGGTAAATAAGGCCGCTTTAGGACTTACGCTCCACCGCCAGACCATTGCTTCTTTCCCTAACTTTTTTATTTATCTTGCAAGAATACTGATCCTTGTATGTGCCGGATATCTTGCTTCAAAAGGCATAGATAACCCAGTGGGAACCATTGCCATTTCCTTTGCTGCAACTGCTTCCTTATCCTCCTCTTTTAGTCTTACCTTTGTGGTAACAAGCCTTTTAGAGGCATATGGAGCTGCAGAACGTATTTTTAAGATCGAGGATACATTGCCGGAAACCGAGGAGCCGGAGCATCCGGTTGTCTGCGGTGAAATAGAGACCATTGAATTTAAAAATGTAAGTTTCGCTTATCCTGGTACAGAGCGAAAGATCTTAGACCACTCTAATTATGTAATACACAAAGGAGACCAGATCGGCATCGCCGGTGAATCCGGTGCAGGAAAATCCACACTGCTGCGGCTGCTTCTGCGGTTTTACGCTCCAACAGAAGGCCAGATCCTGATCAATGGCATTCCATTAGAACAGATCAGCTTCAGCGAGCTGCATAAACGGATCGCCTTTTTAGAGCAGGATACGTATTTGTTTGACATGACAATTGGAGAAAATATCGGGATCGCAAAGCCAGGCGCTTCCATGGATGAGATCAAGGATGCAGCCAACCGGGCTGGTATCGCTGATTTTATTGATACACTGCCGGATGGATATGATACGGATATGGGTCAGATGAGTGCCCGACTTTCCGGCGGTGAACGCCAGAGAATCGGCATTGCAAGAATATTGCTGCGAAATCCGGATATCTGCCTTATGGATGAACCTTCCAGCGCCCTGGATGCCCTTCATGAAAAAGAACTGCTCCATACACTGCAGAATGCCTATGCAGGCAAAACACTGCTGCTGATCTCCCACAGAGGAAGTACGCTGACAGGATGCAACAGGATCCTGCGGGCAGAAGACCTGAAATAAAAAACACCCCTGCCGTTGGCAGGGGATATTTTTTTATTTAAAACTTATGAAATAGAATCTACAGTATAACCTGCATCTTCTACTGCTTTCTTCAGTACATTTGCGTCAACCTCACGGTCATAAGAGATAACAGCTCTCTTGCCCTTTAAGCTGACATTGGCAGATACGCCATCGATCTTGTTTAAAGCATGCATTACACGGTTTACACAGTGTTCACAGGTCATTCCCGAGATCTGCATGATCTTTTCACCGATCACCGGGCCTTCTAACTTGCTTGGCTCTTCTTTTACTTCGCTGGCTCCGCCGCCGCCACAGCATGGGCTCTCGCCCTTCATATGTTTAATGGTGCCTCTGATAGCGAATACTGCGATCAGAATTAATATAAGGATTACGATTGCATTAACCATTTTTCAAGTCCCTCTATTCCTCTTCGCGGAATTTCTTATCTCTTGCTTCTTCCCGCTTTTTCTGGATAAATTTTACTCCCTGATAGATTCCCATTCCTACTACATAGATGATAATGAGAGCAACTACCATATAGAGCATGGAACCGGATGAATTTCCCATTTCTACGCTCCTTTTCTAAGTTTTATTTTGTGTTTTTAACTGCCTTGTAAGTGTCCATATGATGGGCATGGGCACTTCCACAGCTGCTGCAATGTCCACTGCAGCAGCCACAGCCACCGCCACAGCCGCCGTTTCCGCTTCCACAGCTGCTGCAGCTGTCTTTTAATACGCCTGTGCGCTTCCAGTAGATCACCAGACCACAGTAGCCAAATACAAGGAGCAATATAATTACATTTGCTATCATAAAATTCCCTTCTTTCTTAATGGAATGTTATCGAAAACATGAAGCAGTGGATCAATCCCTGCTGTATCTATTTTAGCACGATCCAGCAGTTT
>JBNMGK010000513.1:0-1236 GCA_050872205.1 Enterocloster sp. | reverse complement strand
GAAGAAGGTTTCATAAACACTACGTTATCATGTTCTTTAAGAAGCTTTGTGAGATCTTCCGGGCTGTTTTTGAGCACCGGCGCGATCACCAGATCTTCGTCCCATGCTGTAAGGGGTGTTCTGGAAATGGCTGCTGCCGCGCAGAAAGACGGGATACCCGGAATAACTTCTGTCTCTGTACCAAAAGCTTCTATATAAGGAAGAGTGTACATAAAGGTACTGTATACAGAAGGATCTCCCAGCGTGATAAAGGCACCCGTCTTCTCTCCTTTTAAATATTCAGAGATGATAAGGCCATTTTCCTGCCACATTTTCTTTAACTCATCCCCATGATAATGCATAGGATATTCCAGATGAACGATCTGGGCCTTACTGTCTTTTATGTGATCTTTTATAATGTCAAAAGCAAAGCTTCCTGCTCCTTTTTTCTTTTCCGGGCAGAAGATCACATCTGCCTGCTGTAATATTTTATATGCTTTTAAAGTAAGCAGCTCCGGATCTCCCGGACCTACTCCAATGCCGTATAATTTTCCCATTTTTTCCCAATTTCCTTTTATTTTTCTCAATAGAACCATTTTAACAGCACTTATGTGCCACAGCAAGGAGATTTTATGGTAAGATAGATGCTATCAATGTGTTTATGGAGGAATTATTTATTATGAAAAAACCAATGAAACTTCTGGCTGCTGCCCTTGCAGGAACTTTTGTTTTAAGCGGCTGCGCAGGTAATGCTGACAAACAGACTTCTTCTGCTGAGACTACTGTTTCTGAAACTGCTGCCCAAACAGACAGCTCCGAAGAAGCATCTGCTAAGTCCACTGAAGCTTCCAAAGAAAGCACTGACCAGTCTGCTGAGGCTTCTGAAAATGCTTCCGGCGCCACTGTACGTGTCGGCTCTTTAAAGGGACCTACTTCCATGGGCCTTGCTGAATTAATGGACCGTGCTGAAAAGGGCGAAACAGAAAATGAATACACCTTTACCATGGCCGGAAAAGCTGACGAGCTGGTTGGTTCCATTGCAAACGGTGATCTGGATATTGTTTTAGTACCTGCCAATGTTGCAAGTATCCTGTATACAAAGACCCAGGGCAATGTAAACGTCATCGACATCAATACTCTTGGCGTTCTCTATGTAGTTGCTTCCGATGACTCCATTTCTTCTATGGAAGACCTGAAAGGAAAGACTGTTTACATGACCGGAAAAGGCACTACCCCGGAATATGTAATGAACTATCT
>JBNMGK010000457.1:0-1945 GCA_050872205.1 Enterocloster sp. | reverse complement strand
GTCTAATACAAGGAGTGGTGATGCTGCCAGTGTTTCTTCCAATGATGTACGCTTTAAAGCCATGTTATCGACCTCTTTCATTAGTTTATCCATTTATTATACTCTATTTTCCGATTATTTCGTCTATTTTCTCTTATTGATTCTTTTTTATTTTTATGATAGGATACAAAACGCATTTTCTATACACTGTAAAAATTGCAAATATCCCAAAACAATTACAGGAAATATACTATCATGAAAGACTTAACAAAGGGTTCTCCCTCAAAAGTAATGATCTCCTTTGCCATTCCTGTGGCTCTTGGAAATATTTTCCAGTTGTGCTACAGTCTGGCAGATACCCGTGTGGTTGGCAGTACTTTAGGCGAATCGGCACTGGCAGCTGTGGGAGCCACTACTTCTATCAGTACTTTATTTATCGGATTTCTGTCCGGACTTACAAATGGTTTTGCCCTTCTCATTGCCCTTCAGTTTGGCGCAGGCAAAAACCGGGACGTGACCCGGTACGGAGCCGGATGTCTGCTGTTAGGATGCATCACCTCTGTGCTTCTTACCTTCATCTGTGTAAGCAGTCTGCCTCTTATTTTACAGCTGCTTAATGTACCGGAAGCATTAATGGACCAGTCCACCACCTACATACGCGCTGTTCTTTTAGGACTTTTAGCCACTATGCTTTATAATGGCTGCGCCTCTATTTTGCGGGCTGTAGGTGATACTACCGCGCCCCTTTTATTTCTGCTGTTTGCAGCAGCATTAAATGTAGCTCTGGACCTGCTTTTTATTTTAAAGTTTGGCTTTGGAGTTGCCGGCGCTGCCTGGGCCACTGTATTGTCCCAGTCACTTTCTGCCATTATAAGCCTGGTCTATATGTTTAAACGATATCCTGTTTTCCGTTTTACAGTGTCTGACTTTAAGCTTGAATTACGGGAGATCAAGGCGCTGTACGCTTCCGGCCTTTCCATGGCAGCCATGATGTCTCTGGTATTTTTCGGTACATTGTCTCTTCAATGTGCTATCAATACCTTTGGACAGGACATTATCGTTGCCCATACGGCAGCAAGAAAGATCACAGAATTTTTCATGCTTCCTTTCTCTGTTATGGGTGTGACCATGGCAACCTACTGCGGCCAAAACATGGGCGCAGGCAGGAAAGACCGTATACGTGCCGGTATCCGCCAGGCACTGCTTCTTACCTGGGTCTGGGCTGTGGGAATGATGATTTTAAGCTACACCATTTCCCCATGGCTTATATGGCTGGTGACCGGTTCTAAAAACCCGGCAGTTCTCTCCAATGCCTCCTGGTATTTAAAAACAGACTCTTTGTTTTATTTTGCCCCTGCTGCCATTTCCATTTTAAGGAACGGGCTTCAGGGAATGGGTGATCACATTACTCCCGTGTTTTCCAGTATGATCGAGCTGGTGGGAAAAGTGATCTGCGCCTTTCTACTTGCCCGTATTTTCCAGTACTGGGGCATCATTATGGCCGAACCAATTGTATGGATCTTAATGGTCATTCCACTTATTATAAAAGCCAGAAAGCTGCTGTGATATTTGTTCACAACAGCCTTCTGGCTTTTTCTTTTTATTATGTATTTTTCTATTATGTATTACTTTATTTAATGATCTCTTCTGCTCTTTCCAGCGCAGCCGTAATATTCGGACAGAAATTCTCTTCTCCAACCAGGTCTGTAAATCCAGCCTTTTTCATTACCTTCATAGGCTGTTCATTTACATGGGAGAATACAATAGTCACGCCTTTGCTTTCGCAGGTCTTTGTAAGTGCTGTTAAAGCATTCATAGCTGTGCTGTCCAGTGCAGGAACCGCTCTCATACGCAGTACCAGGCATTTTGCGCTCTCTTCCACTACAATGTGTTCAATGGCATCGGAAGCGCCAAAGAACAGTGGTCCGCTTACTTCGTAAACGCGGATAGCCACTGGAAGCATGCG
>JBNMGK010000114.1:0-7543 GCA_050872205.1 Enterocloster sp. | reverse complement strand
TCTCTGTCATCTCTTAAAATGATCTTTAAGTTCTTGGTAAGGAAAGCAGTCTCCCTTAAACGGATCCTTAATGTATCATAATCGTATACTGTTTCCTCAAAGATCTCCTTATCTGGAAGGAAGGTAACTGTAGTACCATGCTTATCCGGGCTGCAGTCTCCTACCACCTTTAACGGATAGCATACTTTTCCTCTCTCATAACGCTGTTTGTAAATATGTCCATCACGGTATACTAAAACTTCCAGCCATTCAGACAGGGCATTTACAACAGACGCGCCTACACCGTGAAGTCCGCCGGATACCTTGTAACCGCCGTTTCCGAACTTACCGCCTGCATGAAGGATGGTAAATACAACCTCTACTGCAGGAAGTCCTGCTTTTTTCTGAATATCTACCGGAATTCCACGGCCATCATCAATTACGGTAATGGAATTATCCTGATTAATGGTCACATCAATGGAATCGCAGTATCCTGCCAGTGCCTCATCCACTGCATTATCTACGATCTCATAAACCAGATGATGGAGTCCGCGGGCAGATGTGCTGCCAATGTACATACCAGGACGTTTTCTGACTGCCTCAAGTCCTTCCAGAATCTGAATTTGATCTGCTCCGTACTGCTCTCCCATGTTCTATATCTTCCTTTCTTTCTCAGTCAGCAGACTTACGGCTTTTCACCGTTTTTCTGCAGTCTGTATATCTGTATGATTTAATTTTGGCTTGTAACTTTTCCCTCTTCCACCTTGAATATCTTATCAATGTGGAACCTGTGGTTTACAAAATCCTCCAGACCGGTACAGGTGATCATGGTCTGGATATCCTGTATTGCATCTAAAAGCTGGTTCTGACGGCTGCTGTCAAGCTCTGAAAGCACATCATCCAGCAGAAGCACCGGATCATCCCGACTGATCCTTTTCACCAGCTCCAGTTCTGAAAGCTTTAAGGATAATGCAGCCGTTCTCTGCTGTCCCTGGGAACCAAACCTGCGAATATCAATGCCATTGACTACAAAGCTGATATCGTCCCTGTGGGGACCTGCTAATGTTGTCTTCTGCTTCATATCCTGCTGCCTGCTTTTTCTCACAGCTGCTTCCAGTTCCTCTTCCTCTGTATCCGGGTCATAGATCACTTCTATGTTTTCTTTTCCCCCGGAAAGCTTTGTATGCAGCTCTTTGATAATGTCTCCCAACTGGTCAATAAATGCCCTTCTGGCTTTTATCACTTCTTTTCCAAAGCGCACCAGCTGTTCATCCCATACATCCAGTGTTGCCTCATATTCCGGATGGAAACCAAGTTCTTTTAAAAGTTTGTTCCGCTGAAGAAGGACTTTGTTGTACTGGACTAAAGAATGGACATACACTTTATCCAGCTGGCAAAGCTCCATGTCAATAAAGCGTCTTCGCTCCGAAGGACCATTTTTTATAATATTTAAGTCCTCCGGTGAGAAAAACACTACATTTACCAGGCCAAACAGCTGACTGGCCTTTCGGATGGGGATGCCGTCTACAGCAATCCCCTTGGTTTTATTTTTCTTTAAATGCATATCAATGCGGCAGGGAACTGCTCCTTTTCTGATCTGAAGCTTAATGTGGGATTCATCTTCTCCAAACCGGATCATATCCTTGTCTTTCGCCCCCCTGTGGGACTTGGTGGTGCAGCAAACATAGACTGCCTCCAGGATATTGGTCTTTCCCTGTGCATTGTCGCCGTAGAGAATATTGGTTCCCTGACTCAATTCCATATGCAGTTCTTCATAATTGCGGTAATTCTTAAGTTCTATGGATTCGATGGTCATAGAGATTCTCTTTCAAGGATTTACTTAATAATTTTAATGGTCTGGCCTTCATAGGTAACAACATCACCGTCTACTAACTTCTTTCCTCTCTGGAAAGCCTGTTCACCATTTACATATACAAGGCCATCTTCAATGGCATATTTTGCGTCCACACCGGACTCAACAAAGCCGGCAGCTTTTAAAGCCTGGCCCAGCTTGATATATTCATCTCTTAACTTAATGGTTTCCATAATTTTTTCTGTACTCCCTTTCTGTCCGTATTTCGCGGACATATATAAATTCAGAATGCATATTTATGCATTATACTGCAGCTGCATTAAAATTAACCGGAAGGATCAGGTAGATATAGGTTGCTTCCTCGTCCTTGATAAAGCATGGGGACTTTGGATTCATCATATAAATATTGATCTCTTCATCATCGATCACACGGAGGGCATCAATCAAAAACTTAGGATTAAAGCCGATCATAATGTCCTTTCCGGTCTTATGGATCATCAGTTCCGCATTCATGGAACCGAAGCTGGAATTTAATTTTAATTCCATGGAGTTGTCACCAACATTTAAGATCAGCGGTTTTTTGTCATTTTCCCGGATCAGGATGGTGGCACGCTCAATACAATCTAAAAATTCTTTTTTGTTAATGGTTACTTTTGTTTCATAATCACTGGAAAGCATCTGGTTGATGCGGAAATATTCACCTTCGATCAGACGGGAAACAACGATGGTCTGGTCAAATTCAAATAAAATATGGTTTGCACTGAAATAGATCAGCACTTCTTTTTCATTGTCACCGCCTAAGATCTTGCTGATTTCGCTTAATGTTTTTCCAGGAACGATCACTTTTGTATTTTCATAATGATCTTTTAAGGTAACATTGCGGATGGAGATGCGGTGGCCATCCAAAGATACTACTTTTAACTGATTTTCATTGACTTCAAATAATTCACCAGACATCATTTTGTTGCTGTCATTTGGTGAAATAGAGAAGATGGTCTGCTGGATCACTTCTTTTAAAGTGAACTGTGACAGGCTGATATACTTATTTTTTTCAATATAAGGAATGTAGGAAAATTCATCTCCATCACGGCCCTGGATATTGAATACAGAATTTTCGCAGCTGATGGTTGTATTAAATTTATCATCAGATTCAATGGTAACTACTGCATTCTGGCTGGATACACGTCTGGTGATCTCGGAAAAAAGCTTTGCGTCTAAAGCGATCTTTCCATGTTCAAGGATCTCACCGTTTACAGTGGTTTCAATGCCAAGCTCCATATCATTTCCAGTCAGTTTGATCTCACCGGAAGAAGCATCAATAAGGATACATTCTAAAATAGACATGGTTGTTTTAGAGGGAACGGCCTTCATAACAATACTGATGCCATTAACAATATCATCTTTCTGAAATCTGAGCTTCATAATTGTTGATAACTTCCTTTCTGAGTTGTTCGCGTTTGGTTGCCCTCTCATAGGGTATATAAAGAATTATTTTTCGTAGAAACCGTAGTAGGGGTTGTGGGTTTGTGTAAAAGTGGAAAAACCCTTGAAAAACACAGAAAAACCGCTGTGGAAAGCTTTGTGGAAATCATCCACATTTTCCAGGAACATCTTTAAAGTTATCCACAGGAGAAAATCGTGAAAAATTTTTCAAAAAACCGACCCCGGTCTGTCAACAATCCATCCACAGTCTTTTCACAGACTATTGTGGATTAATTTTCTTCTTTAATATCTCAATGGTATTTTTAAGATTCTCATCTTTGTTCATATCTGCAGCGATCTTTTCAGAACCATGGATGATGGTGGTGTGATCCCTTCCGCCTAAGATACGGCCGATGGACTGCAGAGGAGTTTCCGTCATATTCCGGCAGAGGTACATAACGATCTGTCTTGGATAAACGATCTCTTTGGTACGTTTCTGGGATGAAATATCTAAAGGCGTAATGCCAAAATGGTCGGAAACTACCTGGATGATCAGGTTTGGCGTTACTTCCCGCTGGGCATTTGGAGAAATAATGTCTTTTAATGCTTCTTCCGCCAGACCTAAGGTAATATCACATTTGTTTAAGCGGGAGAGGGCAACGATCTTGGTAAGGGCGCCTTCCAGCTCACGGATATTGGATTTAATATTGGTAGCAATGTATTTAATTACTTCATTATCAATATTATAGCCTTCCATTTCTTCTTTTTTGCGCAGGATGGCCATACGGGTCTCATAGTCCGGAGACTGGATATCTACAGTAAGACCCCATTCAAAACGGGAACGTAGACGTTCTTCCAGAGTTTCAATTTCTTTCGGAGGTTTATCGGAAGATATGATAATCTGTTTCTTTGATTCATATAATGTATTAAAGGTATGGAAAAATTCCTCCTGGGTACTTTCCTTTCCTATAATAAACTGGATATCATCGATGAGAAGAACATCATTATTGCGGTATTTTTCACGGAATTCCGTGGTAGTAATGTTGTTTTTGTTACGGATCGCATCGATCAGTTCGTTGGTAAAGGTCTCGGAACTGACGTAGAGGATCTTTGCGCTTGGGTTGTTTTTTAAAATAAAATGAGCAATTGCATGCATCAGATGGGTCTTTCCAAGACCAACGCCTCCGTATATAAAAAGCGGGTTGTAGATCTCGCCGGGAGATTCCGCAACTGCAAGGGCTGCTGCATGAGCTAAGTTGTTGTTGGAACCTACAACGAAGGTATCAAATGTATATTTTGGGTTTAAGTTGGCACTTTGGATCACATCTGGGCTTACAACTGCTTTATTTTTCTGGATGAGAGAAGGAGCCTGTTCTTTCTTTTCCTCCTCGATCTGGTCTTTTACTTTAAAATCTACATCACAGTCCTGATCCAGGAATTCTGAAATGGTAACTTGTAATAAAAGGCCGTATTTCTTTTTTACATAGGCTAAAAATGTCTGTTCCGGAACAATGATGGTAACGGTGTTTCCCTTAAAAGCATAAGGAGTTAAAGGCTGGAGCCATGTCCTGTAGGAAACATCGGATACTTCATGTTCTTCTTTTAAAATCAGTAGGATTTTTTCCCAGTTTTCTTTAATTTTATCTATCATTTTCCGTCTCCTGAAACTGTAGTGCAGAATTGCCCAATCTAAGTACATTGTATACTAAAGCCGTTTTTTTTTCAATCAAAAGTGCAAAATATTGTGGATAACTTTGTTATAAGGTTGTGGATGAAGTCAGAAAAGCATAAATGGAGACAGGTTTTCCACAAATGGTGGATAAGAAAAAGATGGAGTTGTTCACATTGGAAAAATAAAGAGAAAATGGGAATGTGGACAGCATGGCTGTGGAAGAAGACAAGGTTTTCCAGAACTTATCCACAACTTATCAACAAATTGTGGATAATGTGGGTAAAGGTATACACGATACACACAGGGGCTTCTATCCACAATTTTTTCCCGGTTTTCCTCAAAAAATCCCTTGACTAAGGCCGATTTTTTCTATATAATCGAGAAGATGTTTAATTATACTAGTCGAAATGTGTGTTACCACATTACCAGATAATATTTGATAGGAGGTGCCCGGAATATGAAGATGACATTTCAGCCTAAGAAAAGACAGAGAGCAAAAGTTCATGGCTTCAGAGCTAGAATGAAGACAGCTGGCGGTAGAAAAGTTATTGCTGCAAGAAGAGCAAAAGGTAGAGCTAAATTAACCGCTTAAGAACATTGAGAACAGTAAGGCCACATTTTCAGGATGTGGCCTTTTTGTTTACGCAGAGTAAAAAAGGAGTTTCTATTCTATATGAAACGATTTCCTTCCATTAAGAAGAACAGTGACTTTCAGAATATATACAGAAATGGAAAGTCCTATGCAAACCGGCTTCTTGTTATGTATGTAATGAGAAACGGGGAAGAATCAAATCAGATCGGCATATCCGTCAGCAAAAAAGTAGGCAACAGTGTGGTGCGTCACCATATTGCCAGACTGATGCGGGAGATATTCCGGCTGAACAATGAAAAGATCGAGACTGGGTTAAACATCATCGTTGTGGCAAGAACTGCCGCAGCAGCATCAGATTACAAACATTTGGAAGGTGCTTATATGCACCTGTGCGGACTGCATCATATTTTAAAAGAATCGAAGTGAAGTTGAAAATGAAGATCATAAAAAAGACGATGATCCTGATGATAAGAGGATACCAGAAATATCTTTCTCCTCTTAAAAGATACACTCACTGTATTTACACACCTACGTGTTCTCAATACGCCATTGAAGCACTGGAAAAGTACGGTGTGTTTAAAGGTACATGGTTGGCCTGCAAAAGGATCCTTCGTTGTCATCCCTTTGCAGAAGGCGGTTATGATCCAGTTCCGTAGAAAAAACGAGCACAGCAGGTGCTCCATAAGGAGGTAGCGTTTTGAACAGTTTAGCTGGCGCAGTTGTTTTGACGAAAACAGGCGGTATTCTGGGGCCAATTGCCGGAATCTTAGGCTGGATCATGGATCTTTTGTTCCGTTTTACCAGTACATTCGGCATTGAGAATATCGGTCTGTGCATTATTCTGTTTACACTGGTTACAAAGATCCTGATGATGCCGCTGACCATCAAGCAGCAGAAATCATCTAAGCTTATGGCTGTTATGCAGCCTGAGATCAATGCGATCCAGAAAAAGTACAAGGGCAAAGAAAACGACCAGAAATCTGCCATGATGATGCAGGCAGAGATGAAAGCGGTTTACGAAAAGTATGGTACATCTATGACAGGCGGCTGTCTGCCGCTGGCGATCCAGATGCCGATCATCTTCGCTTTGTACCGTGTTATCTATAATATCCCGGCTTATGTACAGTCTGTAAGAGGATATTATGAAACCGTTATCAGTCAGCTGCCGGTTGGTTACCAGACACAGGATGTGTTTACACAGCTTGCACAGGCATGCAGAATGGTCGGCGATAAATATGATTTTACCAACGTAAATACAGTAATCGACTTATTATATAAATTCACTGCACAGCAGTGGCAGACCTTTATCGGTGCTTTCCCTGCAGCAGGTGAAGCTACTGTAGAAGGCGGTGTGAATGCAGTACAGGCAATTGAGAAGATGCAGAACTTCTTCGGTCTGAACATTGCATACACACCATGGCAGGTAATCACCAATTTCTTCAGCGGCGGCACAGGAAGCATCACAATGGTGATCGCGGCCATTGCTATTCCTCTGTTGGCAGGTGCCAGCCAGTGGTACAGCACCAAACTGATGACTGCAAACCAGCCAAAGCAGAATGATGAAAATCCAACTGCAGATATGATGAAGTCCATGAACGTGACTATGCCTTTAATGTCTGTATTCTTCTGCTTTACCTTTGCTTCCGGTATTGGTATCTACTGGGTAGCACAGAGTGTGTTCACTGTTATCCAGCAGATGGTCATTAATTCCTACTTAAATAAAGTAGATATGGACGAGCTGGTACAGAGAAACGTAGAAAAGACCAACAAGAAACGTGCGAAAAAAGGACTTCCTCCAACAAAGGTTGGAAACGTGGATGACATGATGAAGAAGTATGAAGAGAAGGAATCCCGTGAAGAAAGCGCACGTATGGCCAAGATCGCAAAGAGCAAGGCTCAGGTGGAAGAGTCCAACAAGTTCTACAACCAGGACGCAAAACCAGGAAGTCTGGCTTCCAAGGCCGGTATGGTAGCGAAGTATAATGAACGCCAGGAGAAGGGCAATAAAAAATAGGAGGTTTGTTTCGTATGGATATGATTACGGTTACTGCGAAAACAGTAGACG
>JBNMGK010000197.1:0-5276 GCA_050872205.1 Enterocloster sp. | reverse complement strand
GGGTTGATATGTCCATTGGAGCCACATTATCGCTTACCTCCTGTGTGGCAGCTGGCTTTTTACGAAGCAATGCAAGTGTTGGAAGCGTGCTTTTTGGAATCGGGATCGCAATTCTTATCGGTATGTTTATCGGCCTGATCAATGGAGCGCTTACTGCATGGCTTCATCTTCCGGCATTTCTGGTTACATATGGAGTCAGGGAGATCATCCGAAGCGTGGCATTTTTCTATATGGACGGCAATATTATCAGTGGTTTTCACAAATCTGTTATGTTCATGGGATCAGGCTTTATTTTTGGAGTGATACCTACACAGATCGTGATCGCAGTGGTTTTAACAGTAGCTACAGCCTGGATGTTAAAGCATACCCGTATGGGACGAGAGCTTTACATAGCAGGTGCCAATCCAAATGCAGCAAGATTTTCAGGATTAAAAGTAGAAAAATCTGTGATCTTAGGCTTTATGCTTTCCGGCGCATTGGCTGCGCTGGCAGGTATCGTATATCTGGGCCGCCTGGGAGCAGCAGAGGCAGAGATTGGAAATCAGTTCCATTTTCAGTGTGTCAGTGCAGTAGCCATTGGAGGCATTTCCTTTGCCGGTGGAGCAGGAAGTGCATGGGGAGCAGTGATCGGAGCGCTGATCTTAAATATACTGATCAATGGAATGAACCTGTTAAACATTTCATCTTACTGGCAGGGAACCGTAAATGGAGTGATCATCATTATCGCAGTTCTTTTAGACTATACAGTTAGAAAGAAACAGACCAAATAAGGGGAAGTATTAACTATAAATAATATAAATGAAAATTGGAGGAAAACATTATGATGAAGAAAGCAGCGTTAACAATGACAGCGATTTTTACAGCAGCAGCCATGATGGCAGGATGCACATCCAGCGTATCATCCACAACGGCAGCAACAGAAAACAAGGGGAGTGAAGCGGCATCAGGGGAAAATGCTTCTTCCGGTTCCTCTTATAAGATCGGTGTGTTTACAAAAGACAGCACTACCGCATTCTGGCGCTATGTGGTTCAGGGAGCTATGGCAAAAGGCGAAGAGCTGGGAGTAGAAGTGGTAGAATATGCACCAGCTTCCTACACAGATTCAGCAGGCCAGCTTTCCATGGTGGAAGATTCTATTTCAGCAGGTGTAGATGCTATCTGTATTGCTTCCTGTGACAGTACAGCCATTGTTCCTGCACTGGAAAAGGCAACGGCAGCGGGTATCCCTGTAGTAGTATTTAACACACTGGTACCTGATTTTAAAGATAATATTACATTTGTAGGCGTAGACAACTATGATGCCAGCTATCGTGTAACAGAAGAACTGATCAAAGCCCATGACGGAAAAGGCAATCTGGTGATCCTGGAAGGCGATCCGGCCGGATATCAGAATATTGAACGTACACGTGCGGTAACAGACCTTGCAGAAAAATATCCAGATGTGAATATCCTTACCCGTCAGCCTGGATATGCAAACAGAGAAAAATCCATGAACGCAATGGAAAATATTTTACAGGCTTACAGTGATATTGATATGGTATGGGCTATTAATGACGTGGCAGCTATGGGATGTGTACAGGCTATTGAAGGCGCAGGACGTACAGGCATCGATGTGATCGGAATTGACGGTACACCGGAAGGTGCAACTGCAGCAAAAGAGGGAAGATTAAAATTCACCATTGACCAGGGACCTTTTGATCAGGGAGCAATGTCTGTTCAGGCTGCTGTAGATTATCTTGACGGCAAAGAGATCCAGGATAATTATGCTACAGGCGGAACCATTGTAGGCGCAGATAATGCAGAAGCATTTTTACAGGAATATTATCCGGATTTTAATAAATAAGCAAAAACAGGAATGAGGAGAATGACTTATGAAACATACAATGAACTTAAATGATGTTCTGATCCAGTTTGGAAAATACCAGAATGAAGCCAGAAAGGTGTTAAACCCGTCCTGCCATGTATGCAAAGTATGCAATGGCAGGGCCTGCGCAGGCAGGTATACAAATTCACTGGAATTTGGTGCAAAAGGAAATAATAATGGTTTTATCCACGCTTATGATGCTTTAAAAGATATAAAGATCGAACTGGATGTGATCCATGATGATTATGAACCGGATATGTCCATTGATCTGTTTGGACATTCCTTTGACCTTCCTGTGTTTGCATCACCAATTGCCAAAATTTTAACAGACTATGAGTTTAAAAGTCCTTTCTTTAATAATAATGATGCCTATGCAGATGCCCTGATCAAGGGCTGCTATGAAGCAGGCGGCATGGCATGGCTGGGAGACAATAAGGCAGAAGGATATTTCCCGGGACAGATCGCACCTATTAAAGAAGTAAATGGTGTGGGAGTTCCTACGATCAAGCCATGGGCAGACAGGAATGAGTTCTGGAAGCGTGTAAAATGGTGTCAGGAAGTAGGAGCTATGGCAATTGCAACGGATCTGGATGCAATTGGACTGGGATATCAGTATTCCGGAGAAGTTGGCTCTAAAAATGAAGGCGTCTGTGCCAGAAATGTAGAAGAGTTAAAGGAATTTGTCCAGGCAGTGGATGTTCCGGTGGTAATCAAAGGCATTATGTCGGTAAAAGCGGCAGTAAAGGCAGCAGAAACAGGTGCTTATGGTATTCTGATCTCCAATCATGGGGGAAATGTAGTAGAAAACAGTATGGCCCCCTGTGATGTAGTGGCAGATATCCGCAAAGAATTAGGTGATTCCATTAAGATCTTTGCAGACGGTGGAGTAAGAAGTGGTGAAGATGTATTTAAGATGCTGGCCCTTGGGGCAGATGCAGTAGGAATTGGACGTCCATATGTAGTAGCTGTTTATGGAGGTGCAAAAGATGGCGCTTCTATCTATACACAGAAGATCTACTGGGAGCTGCAGAATATTATGAGACTGGCCAACTGCCGTACATTAAAAGATATTACCATGGACAAGCTGATCTTTCCAGGCAGGAGATAGGATATGGCAGATAAGAATATAACAGGTCTGGCCCACATTGGCATTACCACAAAACATGTGGATATCAGCAGGAAGTTTTATGAAAGTCTGGGATTTAAGCTGCTGGAAGATCTTCTTCAGCCTAATGGAAAGCCTGTGATCTTTATGGGGGCAGAAAATGCAGTGCTGGAGATTTATGAAACAGAGTCTGTTCATAGACCGGGAACCATTGATCATATAGCATTAGAAGTGACGGATATTGAAGATATATGGGAGAAGACACAGAAGCTTGGATATGAAGCCTTGGAAGGAAGGATCCAGGACCTGGATTTTGGAGTCAGGCAGATACGGTATTTTACCATATCCGGTCCTGAAAAGGAAAAAATAGAGTTCAGTCAGAATGTTTAATATAGGGGAGAAAAAGTATGGCAAAATGTTATCGCTCAGAACTGGTAGGCGCATTTGGATGCCCCATTGATGAAAATCCAACAGGTGTAATGGAAGAGGCAGCATTTGCTGCCAAGGGGCTGGATTACAGATACCTTACTGTAAAAGTGGAAAAAGATGATCTGGCAGATGCAATGAAGGCAGTAAAAGCATTTAATATGAAAGGCATTAATATTACCATTCCTCATAAGGTAAAAGTGCTGGAATATCTGGATGAGCTTTCACAGGCGGCTTCTATTATAGGGGCTGTAAATATGATCGTAAATAAGAACGGAAGACTGTACGGGGAAAATACAGATGGAAAAGGTTATTTAAAATCCCTTACAGATGCCGGGATCTCTCCAGAAGGAAAGGTGATCACGGTTTTAGGAGCCGGCGGTGCAGCAAGGGCTATCAGCGTGGAATGTGCGCTGGCTGGAGCAAAGAAGATCTACATTGCCAATATTGTACGGGAGCAGGGAGAAGAACTGGTGGAGCTTTTAAAGGAAAAGACTGGTGCAGAGGCAGAGTTCATCATGTGGGATGAAAAGATCAAGGTGCCAGAAGATACCCAGATCCTTTCAAATGCCACCAGTGTAGGCCTTTTTCCCAATACAGACCAGAAGCCGGACATTAATTACGATACAGTGAAATCGGATATGGTAGTTACCGATGTTATTTTTAATGATCCTCACAGCCTGTTTTTACAGGAAGCGGAAAAAAGAGGGGCAAAGACTATTAATGGACTGGGAATGTTAGTAAACCAGGGCGCTCTTAATTTTACCATGTGGACGGGCGTTGACGCACCTGTAGATGTTATGGTGGATACATTAAAGAAGGAATTTGATCTGAAATAGGGATACATAAAGATAAGTGATGCTTCAGTGACGACTCATTGAAGCATCACTTATTTTTGTGTTGCACGCAAAAAATGCACGTGTTATACTTGGGGGGAAAAGCAGTTATCTATGATAACCTGTTTATTAATAAGAAGAAACAGAGGAAATGCATGTATACATTTGACAGCAGGATCCGTTACAGTGAGACTGATGAAACCGGCGCTTTAAGTTTGCTGGGAGTGATCAATTACCTTCAGGACTGCAGTACCTTCCAGTCGGAAGATATTGGCCTGGGAGTGGAGTATCTGGAAGAAAAAAAGAGAGCCTGGCTCTTGTCTACCTGGAGGATCGTGATCCACCGGTACCCGGTACTGGGAGAGAAGATCAAAATTGGAACCTGGGCTACTGCGTCCAAGGGGATTTACGGATATCGTGATTTTGTGATCATGGACCAGGAGGGAAATTATCTGGTAAAAGCAGAGTCTGTGTGGTTTTTCTGTGATACAGAGAAAATGGTGCCGGTGCGTGTGATGCCGGAGGATGTGGCAGCTTATGGAGAAGAGGAAGCTCTTGATCTGGGAAAAGCCCCAAGAAAGATCGCCATTCCAGAAGAATATGAAGAAGGAACACCTGTTACCATTGCGGCTCATCATTTAGATACCAACCACCATGTAAATAATGCCCAGTATGTGGATATTGCAAGGGAAGCAGTGCCATGTACGAAAATGGTAAAGGGCATCCGTGCTGATTATAAAAAGGCAGCAGTTTTAGGGGAAGTTCTTATACCGAGAGTGTCAAAAACAGGGGAAGATGAGTGGACTGTTGTACTGGCGGATGAAAATGGTGAAGTCAGGGCAGTGGTATGGCTTAAATACGAAGAAGCGTAAGATCCCGGGAGAACATGTAAGGATAAAAGGAGTATAAATATGATAGAATTAGGAAAGACACAGGACTTAGAGATCGTCCGCACAGAGGAATTCGGTGTGTATTTAAGTGAAAAAGCAGGAGATGAGACAGCGGTTCTTCTGCCAAAGAAGCAGGTTCCTGCAGGAGCAAAGAT
>JBNMGK010000478.1:0-1701 GCA_050872205.1 Enterocloster sp. | reverse complement strand
GAGCGAAGGTGTTGACAAAGTTGTTGCAGTTACAGAATCTTACAAGCTGGTCAACAAGGAATTCCACCCGGACGACTCCATTATTCCTGTAGGCAACACCCATATCGGACCTGGAACCATGACCGTTATGGCAGGCCCCTGCGCCATTGAATCAAAGGAACAGCTGCTGTCCACTGCTTTTGCTGTAAAGAAAGCAGGAGCTACCTTCCTTCGTGGCGGTGCTTACAAGCCCCGTACTTCCCCATACTCTTTCCAGGGACTGGAAGAAGAAGGCTTAAAATATATGAAGGAAGCCAGAGAAGCAACGGGACTGAACGTGATCTGTGAAGTTACCAGCGCCCATGCTATTGAAGCTGCTGTTAAATACGTAGACATGCTCCAGATCGGCGCAAGAAATATGCAGAACTTTGAACTGTTAAAAGAAGCCGGAAAATCAGGAATGCCTGTATTGTTAAAACGCGGCTTATGTGCTACCATAGATGAGTGGCTGAATGCAGCTGAATACATTATTTCAGAGGGAAATCCAAACATCGTTTTATGTGAGCGTGGTATCCGCACCTACGAAACTTCTACCAGAAACACACTGGATATCAGTGCAGTTCCTGTGATCCGCCAGAAGAGCCATCTTCCTGTGATCGTAGATCCAAGCCATGCAACCGGCGTAAGAGCTTATGTAGAACCTCTTGCAAAGGCTGCTGTTGCAGTAGGCGCAGACGGACTGATGATCGAGGTCCATCCAGATCCGGCAAAAGCCCTTTCTGACGGTCCACAGTCTCTTACCTTTGATGCATTTGACAAATTAATGGCAGACTTAAAGCCATATGTGGATCTGGCTGGCAGAACCTTTGAAGCCAGATAACCAGCTATCCACTTATCATTCACAGCCCAAACACCTGAAAGCCTTTCTTTGTGAAGGTTTTCAGGTGATTCTGTATTGTAAGGAGCGATTTCAAAATGGAAAAATTTACCATGAATGATACAACCATTGCCTTTATCGGCCTTGGCCTTATAGGCGGTTCCTTAGCAAAGGGCATTAAACGAGCCCGCCCGGATATCCGCATCATGGCCTATATGCGCACCCGTTCCAAACTGGAACAGGCAAAAAAAGACGGCATTGTAGATGTTATTTTAGAGGGCATTGACGAACATTTAAAAGAATGTGACCTGATCTTTTTATGTACGCCGGTGGAATACAATGCACAGTATCTGTCTAAGATCCGCTCCTATTTAAAACCGGGAGCTTTGATCACGGATGTAGGAAGCACCAAAACGGACATCCACGAAGAGATCCTGCGCCAGGGCCTTACAGACTACTTTGTAGGCGGTCATCCTATGGCCGGTTCTGAAAAAACAGGCTATGAAAACGCCACAGATCATCTCCTTGAAAATGCTTATTATATTGTTACGCCGCCGGAAGGCCTTGACCAGAATGGCAGCGAAACCGGTAACATTCCACCAAAATACGCAGAAAATGCAAACCGTATTATCGCAGTGGCCCAGACAGTAGGCGCTATCCCACTGGTACTTGACTACAGGGAACATGATAAAGTGGTGGCTGCCATCAGTCATCTGCCCCATCTGGTTGCTTCCAGCCTGGTAAATCTGGTAAAAGATGCCGACTCACCTGCCGAAACCATGAAACGGGTAGCTACAGGCGGTTTTAAGGATGTGACCCGTATTGCGTCTTCCTCTCCTGAAATG
>JBNMGK010000210.1:0-5108 GCA_050872205.1 Enterocloster sp. | reverse complement strand
CAACAACGGTGTCTACCAGTGCCTGGGAAGCGCCGGAGAAAGTAAATACCCAAGAGAATGCAGTAGAGGAAGCGATGATAAAGAGGATCATTGCGGAGCTCTTTGCAGAATCCTTTAAGATCGGGATCAGTTCCTTAAATGTAAGTTCCTTGTAGATGAACAGACCTGCGATGGCCGCCCATACAACGGCAACTGCTGCACTTTCCGTAGCTGTCAGCATACCGGAGTAGATACCACCAAGAATGATGATAGGTGTTAATAATGCCGGGATTGCGTCTAAGAATACTTTGAAGATCTCGCCAGGTGTACGTTTTACTTCCTGTTTTGGCCATTTTTCTTTCTGTGCGAAGAAAAGAACCTCTGCCATAAGCACTACCATGATGGTAACGCCTACTAACATACCCTGCTTAAACATGTTACCTACAGAAGCACCGGTCAAGGTACAGTAGATAACCATGATAATGGAAGGAGGAATGATCGGTCCCATACCACCGGATACTACTAACAGTCCGGCTGTACGGTCGCCAGGATATCCCATTTTTACCATATCGTTATAAAGCATGGTTCCGATTGCAATAACAGTTGCAGGTGCGGAACCGGATAATGCTGCGAAGAAGGCACATGCAAGTACCAGCGCAAGGCTCATACCACCGCGTACATTACCAACCAGACAGTTGGCAAAATTTACGATACGGCGGGAGATACCACCTTTTGTCATCAGGTTTCCTGCAAGTACGAAGAATGCGATGGCCATAATAGAGGTTGACTGAAGTCCACCGAAAATACGCTGGGCGATTACCGTAGAAGATGCGGACAGTCCGCCGAATACTACGGAGCAGAGGGAAGCTACTCCCAGGGAAATGGAAACCGGAACGCCGATCACCAGACATGCTGCAAATGCAGCGAAAAGAATTACTCCTGCGCTCATGCCTCTACCTCCTTATTCTTCAGGTCCATAACTTTTTCAACCAGTACAACTGCCTGGATAATCAGGATCAGTGCAAAAGTCAGAACCAGTGAAAAGTACATAACTGACATTGGTACTTTTAAAACCGGTGTGGTCTGTCCGGTCTGTAACTGCTTGGTAAACAGGGCAAAACCTGCCTTTAACATTACAAAGGAGAAGATCTCCAGGATAACCTGTTCAATAATGGATACGATCTTCTTTGTAACTCCGTGGAGTTTTTCGATCACTGCGGTAACTGCTACCTGTGTGCCGTCACGAAGACCAACTTCTGTTCCTAAAAGCGCCATATAGATCATGCTGTACATTGCAACTTCTTCTGTCCATGGCATAGATGCCTTGATGAAGTTACGGTTTACGACAGAGATGAAATACGCGATGACCATTGCAATAAAGGCAACGACCATAATGGCATACTCTACATTGGTAATGTAAGATAATGCTTTTTTAATTCCTTTCATTTCCAGTCCCCTTCTTTTTTCTCTCTCTTTAAAACAGCCGCACCGTCACTGACTGTTGCCGGTACGGCTGTATATGTACTACTGTTGGTATTACTTGCTGTATTACTTATGGATCTTCAACAGATTATTTAACAGCTGCCTTTGCTGCATCTACTGCTGCTACCCATTCTGCATCATAAGAAGTACCAGCCTTCTCCTGAGCTGCCTTATAAGCATCCTTCATCTCATCTACATTGATGTCATAGAACTTAACGCCAGCGCCTTCTAGGTTTGTCTTAGCTTCTTCGTTTGCGTCGTTCAGATACTGCCACTGAGCTTCGCAGCCTTCCTGTACAGCTGCAACAAAAGTATCTTTTAAGTCATCCGGAATCTTGTTCCAAGCGGTATCGCTCATGCACAGTGGGATGTATACGAAGCAGTGATGTGTATTGATAACGGAGTTTACACCAGCTTCATAGAACTTGTTGATCCAGCAGTTGGAAACAGCGTTCTCACATGCATCGATGGTCTTCTGCTGAAGAGCGGTGAACTGCTCAGAAGCGGAAAGTGCGATTGGGTTAGCGCCGAAAGCGGTAAATGCTGCTAACTGTCCTTCGTTCTGCATTACACGGATCTTTACACCCTTGAAATCCGCCATAGACTCGATTGGCTTTGTGGAGAATACATCACGGAAGCCGGACTCCATATATCCAATTACATGAAGGCCATGCTCATTTGCCTTAGCCTGGATCAGATCACCTAACTCATGCTGTACTGCGTAGTTAGCCTGATCTGCGCTGTCCCACAGGAAAGCCTGATCCAGAATGCTCATCTCCGGGATGTAGTTAGCAAGTACGGAGTTTGCACAGGAAGCGATGTCAAGGTCGCCCTGAACTGCCATATCCAGTGTATCGCTCTCGCCGCCTAAGGTACCGCCTGCCTGAATGGTCAGTGTGATCTTTCCGTCGGTTGCCTTTTCTACACATTCAGCGATCTTTTCAGCACCCTGATAGTAGTTGGAAGAAGTATTGTCAACCATTGCCATTGTGAAGTTAATAGCATCTGCGGAAGCAGTAGAACCAGCTGCCTCTGTCTTTGTATCAGAGCCGCCTGCTGCTGCGGTTGTAGCTGCTCCTCCGTTAGAAGAACCTCCACATGCTGTAAGGCTTGCTGCCATTGCTGCTGCCAGGATTGTTAACATTACTTTTGACTTTCTCATAACTTAATACCTTCCCTTTCTTTTAATAGATCCTGATCATCTGCAGGATCTTAATTAATAAGATGTCTGATGTAATCTTTTTACCACATCAGACATCTTATGTCAAGGGTTTGTGAAATATTTGTGTATCTCAGATACACATTTTATGTTTTTCACAATTTTCGCATGTTGTTTTTGTGCATTTTTACTGTTATCGCTCTTTAAAAAATAAAAAATGCCCTTTGCACATATGTACAAAAGGCATTAATTTGCGTTTTATTAGTCAGACATCTTTTGTTGTCTGATGTTTTCTACAGTTGTTTCCTGTGCTGAACCCACTCAGGACCACGCGCTGGCACGCTTACCTGCCTGCTGACGCAGGCGGGTCCTTACACCATATATCCCCCTTTAATAGGTGACACTGCATGCTCAGAGAACAGCTTTAATGTTCCCTTGGTATACTTCGGTGGCTTTGGCTGCCATTTAGCTTTTCTTTCCTTTAAGATCTCTTCCATTTCCTCCGGAGTGCGCTTTTCACCCTTTACGCCTACGATCTCCAGCTTACGTTCTTTTACATTGATATAGATCAGATCGTCCTCTTCTACCAGTGCGATAGGTCCCCCTGCAGCTGCTTCCGGGCTGACGTGGCCGATAACCGGGCCTCTGGAAGCGCCGGAGAAACGTCCGTCTGTGATCAGGGCTACGCTGGAAGCCAGTTTTGGGTCGGAGCAGATAGCTTCACCTGTATAGAACATTTCAGGCATACCGCTTCCCTTTGGTCCCTCATAGCGGATAAAGATAGCATCTCCCGGTTTTACCTTTCTCTTGAGGACAGCATCAATACACTCTTCCTCACTGTCAAATGGTCTTGCAGTTAAAGTAGCCTCAAACATTTCCTTGGGGCATGCGGTATGCTTGATCACACAGCCTTCCGGAGCCAGGTTGCCCTTTAAGATGGCAATGCTTCCGTCTGTTCCCTTTGCATCATCAAAGGTATGGATGATCTCTGTACGCCTGATCTCACGGCCTAACAGCTTTCCTTTTTCTCTTAACAGCTCATCGCAGTGATCATAGAAACCATTCTTCTTTAATTCTTCCGGGTTTTCCCCTAAGGTCTTGCCTGTAACAGTCATAACATCTAAGTGCAGCATGTCCTTGATCTCTTCCATGACTCTTGGAACACCGCCTGCATAATAGAAATACTGGGCTGGCCAGTCACCGGATGGACGGATATTCAGGAGATAATGAGCCCCTCTGTGCATACGGTCAAAGGTCTCTGCATCTACTTCAAAACCAAATTCATGGGCAATGGCTGGAATATGCATGGTTGCATTAGTAGAGCCGCTGGTGGCAGCATGTACCATGATGGCATTTTCAAAGCTCTTCATGGTAACGATGTCCTTTGCCTTAATTCCTTTTTCTACTAATTTCATCAGCTGTTTTCCTGCATCATAAGCAGCCTGCTTTAATTCCGGTGCAGTTGCCGGCATCAGGGCAGTACCTGGAAGCATCAGTCCCAATGCCTCTGCCATGATCTGCATGGTGGAAGCAGTTCCCATAAAGGAACATGCGCCGCAGCTTGGGCATGCATTGTGTTTATAATAATTTAACTGTTCCTCCGGGATCTCCCCTCTTTTCTCCTGAGCATCAAATTTACCGATCTGCTCCAGTGTCAGCAGCTCGTTAATGGCACAGGCCGGGTCATTTTCCACATACTTTGGTGTAATGGTATGGGCTTCCATAACACCGCCTGTAACAACAATGGCACTCATATCCTTTAAACGGCCGATTCCCATAAGAATGGCAGGCATTGCCTTGTCGCAGCTGGCAATAAACATGCCTCCATCAAAGCCGCTTGCCATTCCGTGAACTTCGATCATATTAGTCATCATATCTCTGTGTGCAAGAGAATAGTTGATGCCGTCATGTCCCTGGGCAATACCATCGCAGGTATCGGTCACATAATATCTGGCTGCCTTTCCTCCATTTTCATTAACTGCTTTTACACCCTCTTCTACAAACTTGTTTAAATGAGCACTTCCCGGATGGCTGTCTCCATAAGAACTTTCCACTAAAATCTGAGGTTTGTCCAGATCTGCCACGCTCCATCCCATTCCAATCTTTAACGGGTCATTTTCCGGTGCAAGCTTTCTGACTTCCTGACTATGTAACTTCATAACCATGCTCCTTTTTGCATTTTAAAATTCGTCATATCATTTTCATCATAATAAATATGATGTCTTATGTTTTTAGCATACCATTTTTCAATTAAAAAGGCAAGAGGTCAGATGTGCTTTTATAATATTTATAAAAAAAGAATGTCTCCTTCTTTTTAGGAAAGGAGACATTCTAACTGTAAGATCACAGATCCACCGGATCTGCCATTTTTATTTTCAGGCTGCCTGGGCTTTTTTCTTCTTAAATAAAGGAGAAACATAAGGCCAAATTACAAAGATAATAGAGATGATAGCCATTACACAGCTGATAGGTCTTGTAAAGAATACCT
>JBNMGK010000039.1:0-13745 GCA_050872205.1 Enterocloster sp. | reverse complement strand
GTCATTATCATCGACGAGTTGGCGGACCTTATGATGGTTGCGCCAGGAGAAGTAGAAGATTCTATCTGCCGTCTGGCACAGCTGGCCCGTGCAGCAGGTATCCACCTGGTGATCGCTACCCAGAGACCGTCTGTAAATGTCATCACAGGTCTGATCAAGGCAAACGTACCATCCAGAATCGCATTTGCTGTGTCTTCCGGTGTAGACTCACGTACGATCATTGATATGAACGGTGCGGAAAAACTTCTTGGAAAGGGCGATATGCTCTTTTATCCGGCAGGTTTCCCGAAACCTCAGCGTGTTCAGGGTGCCTTTGTATCAGATGAAGAAGTGGGACGCGTTGTAGAATTTTTAACAGAGCAGGGACTGACAGCCCAGTACAGTGAAGATGTGATCAACCGTGTAGCTGCGCCTTCTTCTGATGGCGGCAGTTCAGCTGCAGGCCGGGATGAATATTTCGCCCAGGCAGGTAAATTTATCATAGAAAAAGACAAGGCCTCTATTGGCATGCTTCAGAGAGTCTTTAAGATCGGCTTTAACCGGGCGGCCCGTATTATGGACCAGCTGGCAGAAGCAGGCGTTGTAGGGGAAGAAGAAGGAACCAAACCTAGAAAAGTGTTAATGAGCCCGGAGCAGTTTGAAGAACTGCTTGAACAGGGAAGATAATATCATAATCATATTATTATTCTTAAGGAGGAAGTACCTATGAAAACAGATATTGAGATCGCACAGGAAGCGGTAATGCAGCCAATCAAGGAAGTAGCAGCATCTTATGGTATTGGAGAGGATGATCTGGAGCTTTATGGAAAATATAAAGCAAAGCTTACAGATGATCTCTGGGAAAAGGTAAAAGACCGCCCGGATGGCAAACTGGTCCTGGTGACAGCTATTAACCCAACACCGGCCGGTGAAGGAAAGACTACCATTACCGTAGGTTTGGGAGAAGCCTTTGGAAAGATGGGTAAAAATGCTATTATCGCCTTAAGAGAGCCATCCTTAGGACCTTGCTTTGGTATCAAAGGCGGTGCAGCAGGCGGCGGCTATGCCCAGGTACTTCCTATGGAAGATCTGAACCTTCATTTTACTGGTGATTTCCATGCTATCACCTCTGCCAATAACCTTCTGGCAGCTCTTCTTGATAACCATATCCAGCAGGGAAATGCACTGGGTATCGATCCAAGACAGATTCTCTGGAAACGCTGTCTGGATATGAATGACAGAGTACTTAGAAATGTGGTAGTTGGACTTGGGGCAAAGGCTGACGGTATGGTGCGCGAGGATCATTTTGTGATCACGGTTGCATCTGAAATCATGGCCATCCTGTGCCTTGCAAATGATATGGATGACTTAAAAGAGCGCCTTGGAAAGATCATTGTTGCATATAATTTCGCAGGAGAGCCTGTAACAGCAGCAGATCTTCACGCAGTAGGTTCTATGGCAGCCCTGTTAAAGGATGCCTTAAAGCCAAATATGATCCAGACCTTAGAGCATACAGGTGCTTTGGTACATGGCGGACCATTTGCAAATATTGCACATGGCTGCAACAGCGTACGTGCTACAAAGACAGCTTTAAAGCTTTGTGATATCGTTGTGACAGAGGCTGGCTTTGGTGCTGACCTGGGTGCAGAGAAGTTTATGGATATTAAGTGCCGCAAGGCAGGCATCCATCCAGATGCAGTGGTATTAGTAGCAACTGTAAGAGCTTTAAAATACAATGGCGGCGTTCCAAAGGACCAGCTTTCTGAAGAGAATCTGGATGCATTAAAGAGAGGTATCGTAAACCTGGAAAAGCATATTGAAAACATCCAGAAATTCGGTGTTCCGGTTGTTGTTACCTTAAATTCCTTCATAACCGATACAGAGGCTGAGTATGCTTATATTAAGAAATTCTGCGAAGAAAGAGGCTGTGAATTTGCATTAGCTGAAGTCTGGGCAAAGGGCGGCGAAGGCGGTATCGCATTAGCTGAAAAGGTATTAAATACCCTGGAAAACAAGAGAGGGGATTTTAAACCGATCTATACAGATGAGATGCCATTAAAGGAAAAGATCGGCACTATTGCTTCCCAGATCTACGGCGCAGATGGCGTATCCTATGCTCCGGCAGCATCTAAAGCATTACAGCGTATTGAAGAAATGGGATTTAGCAATCTGCCTGTATGTATGGCAAAGACCCAGTACTCATTGTCTGATGATCAGAAAAAGCTGGGAAGACCTTCTGGTTTTACCATCAATGTAAGAGATGCATATGTCTGTGCCGGAGCTGGCTTCGTAGTTGTTCTTACCGGTTCTATTATGACTATGCCGGGACTTCCAAAGAAACCGGCTGCAGAAGGAATTGATGTAGTAGACGGAAAGATCACCGGCCTGTTCTAAAAGCAGATCCCCTTTTTGGGGATCACTGGCAAATATAGCAGAAACAGAGGTTTAAAAGCATGATATTTCGCGATTGGTTAAAAGGACTTGAATACACGCTGCTTCAGGGAAATGTGGATGTGGAAACAGAAGATGTGATCTATGATTCCAGAAAAGCAGCTCCTGGAAAAGTATTTGTGGCAATGAAAGGTATCCGCGTAGATGGACACAGTTTTATTCCACAGGTATTAAAGGCCGGTGTAACAGTTCTTGTAACAGAAAGATCTGTAGAAGAAGAGTTAAAGCTCAGCGGACTTTCTCCAGAAGAATTAAAGAAAATAACAGTGGTTATGGTAAAAGAAGGACGTCATGCCCTGGCACTTCTTTCTGCTGCACGTTTCGGACATCCTACTAAAAAGCTGGTGATGATCGGTGTTACCGGAACCAAGGGAAAGACTACCACCACCCATATGATCCGGGCTATTTTACAGGCAGCAGGGAAGAAAGTAGGAATGATCGGAACCACTGGTACTGTGATCGGGGATGTGGTAACGCCTACTTTAAATACCACACCGGAGTCCTATGAGCTGCATCAGGCATTTTCACAGATGGTAGAAGCTGGCTGCGAGTATGCTGTGATGGAGGTATCTTCCCAGGGTATTAAGATGCACCGCACGGACGGACTGTATTTTGATTATGGCATTTTTACGAATATTTCTCCGGACCATATTGGACCAGGAGAGCATGCGGATTTTGAAGAGTATCTTTATTACAAAACAAGACTCCTTAATATGTGCCGTATTGGCCTGGTAAATAAAGATGACGAGCATGCAGGACAGATCATAGAGGCAGCGGACTGTGAACTTTATACTTACAGCGAAGAAGGGGAAGAGGCAGATTTTGTGGCTTCTGATGTACGCTATGTATCACAGCCTGATTTTGTAGGAACGGAATTCCGTATTTCCGGAAAATATGATATGGAAGTAAGACTGGGCATTCCAGGTCTCTTTAATGTAGTAAACGCCCTGGCAGCTGTCAGCGTGTGCAGCTTCTTAAGTTTGGACAAAGAAAAGATCAGCCATGCTTTAGAGCATATCCGTGTTAACGGCCGCATGGAGATTGTCTATACCAGCGAAAGATGCACCGTTCTTGTGGATTACGCCCACAATGCAGTGAGTATGGAAAGCCTGTTATCCACACTGCGCAATTATAAGCCGAAGCGTCTGGTATGTGTCTTTGGCTGCGGTGGAAACCGTTCCAAGGATCGCCGCTACTCTATGGGTGAGATCGGTGGAAAGATGGCAGATTTAAGTATTATCACAGCAGATAATTCCCGCTATGAAAAAGTGGAAGACATTATTGCTGATATCCGTGGAAGCATTGAAAAGACAGGCGGCAAATTTATTGAGATCCCGGACCGAAGAGAAGCCATCCGCTACAGCATCCTTCAGGCACAGCCGGGAGATATGGTAGCTGTTATTGGAAAGGGACATGAGGATTACCAGGAGATAGATGGGGTCCGTCATCATTTCCTGGACCGTGAAGTCATTGAAGAAACAGTAAAAGAACTGGGAGAGAAGGCATAAAGATGAGAGAGATAACAGCCAGAGCCCTTGCAGAAGCAGTTGGTGGAATATTAGTACATGAGGGAGATGCCCCAGTTGTGGATCATATCAGCCTGGATTCCAGAAAAATGGCGGGAAATGATCTGTTTGTGCCTATTATCGGGGAACGGGCAGATGGGCATGATTATATCTGTATGGCTGCTCAAAATGGTGCAAAGGCAGTATTTACCAGCCGTCATAAAACCGAAGAAGAAGTTTTGGAAGCGATCCAGACCCAGTGTAAAGGAGATAAAGAAAAAGAAACAGCAGCAAAAGCAGCAGCCTGGATCCGTGTACCAGATACCAGAAAGGCACTTCAGGATTTTGGAGCTTACTGCAGAAATGCCAATCCGATCCCACTGGTAGGTATTACCGGAAGTGTGGGAAAGACCACTACCCGTGAAATGGTAGCAGCTGCTTTAAGTGCAGGCTTTCTTGTATACAAGACTCCTGGAAACAGCAACAGCCAGGTGGGAGTTCCTATCACAGTTGCTGAGATCCCGGAAAATGCCCAGATCGGCGTGATCGAGCTGGGAATGAGCGAACCGGGAGAAATGACCCGTATTGCCAATGTAGCCCAGGTCAACTGTGCAGTTATGACTAATATTGGAGTAGCTCATATTGAGCAGTTAGGCTCTCAGGAAAACATTTTAAAAGAAAAGCTGCATATTCAGGATGGCATGTCTGAAAAGGGAACTCTGTTCTTAAATGGAGATGATCCTCTTCTTAGAAATGTAGTTCCGGAAGGTGGCAGAAAAAAAGTTCTGTACGGACTTTCAGAAGGCTGCGATTACAGAGGAGAAGATCTTCATCTGGAAAATGGTTATCCTGTATTTACAGCAGTTCATGGGGAAGAAAAGGTGCAGCTGCGTCTGCAGGTCATGGGTGTCCATATGGTACAGAATGCCCTGGCAGCTCTGGCAGTAGCAGGAGAATACGGCATTTCTATGGAAAAAGCAGCAGAGCCGCTGTGCCGTTTTGAGGGGTTTAAGGGACGTCAGCAGATCTTACATTTAAATGGTGTGACTGTGATCGATGACAGCTATAATGCAAGTCCTGTTTCCATGAAAGCGGGAATTGAAGTATTGGGTTCTCTTCCTTGTGAAGGAAAGCGGATCGCAGTTCTTGCGGATATGAAAGAATTAGGCCCTGATACTGTAAAATTCCACAGGGAAGTAGGAGCTTTCTTAAAGGAGCATCCGGCAGATCAGGTGGTTCTGTATGGTGAATTGGCAAGAGAGATCGGAGCTGGACTTAAACTGGCAGGGGGAGATATTCCGCTTACTGAAGTAACAAGTCTGGAAGAACTGGAAAAATGGTTAGATGACCATGTGGTTTCCGGCGACTGCCTGCTGTTTAAGGGCTCCAACAGTATGGGACTTTCCAAAGCAGTGGCTTATATGAAAGAAAAATAAAAAGAGTTTTTGAAAGTAATATTTAAGAAGTTAATATAAGGAGAAGATATTTAACACTATGGAATTAACAAGAGAAAACTACAGCGAAACAGCAAAGGAACTCCTTGCATTTTTACAGAACAGCCCTTCCTGTTTCCATGCAGTGAAGAATGTAGTGGATATGCTTACTGCAGCTGGCTTTACAGAAGTAAAAGAGGAAGAAAGCTGGGAGCTTAAGGCAGGCGGACGTTATTTTGTAACCCGCAACCAGTCCTCTGTGATCGCATTTAAGGTACCGGGAAAAGATTTTAAGGGCTTCCAGATCATGGCGAGCCACAGTGATTCCCCATCCTTTAAGATCAAAGAAAATCCAGAGATGGAAGCAGCACACTGTGTTAAATTAAATGTAGAAAAATATGGCGGTATGATCTGTGCTCCATGGTTTGACAGACCATTATCCATTGCCGGAAGACTGGTAGTATCCGAAGGAAACCGTCTGGTGTCTAAACTGGTCAATGTGGACCGCGATCTGGTGATGATCCCAAATCTGGCCATCCATATGAACCGCCAGGTAAATGACGGCTATGCCTACAATGCACAGAAGGATATGCTTCCTGTATTTGGCAGTCTGGAAGCAAAGGGAACCTTTATGTCCCTGATCGCAGATGCAGCAGGTGTAAAAGAAGAGGATATCTTAGGACATGACCTGTTCTTATACAACCGCCAGCCTGGAACCATCTGGGGCGCAGATAAGACTTTCCTTTCCTGTGGCAGACTGGATGATCTTCAGTGTGCATTTTCTTCTGTAAAAGCAGTGATTGACGGAGAGAATAACTCCAGTGTTTCTGTAGCAGCTATCTTTGACAATGAGGAAGTAGGAAGCGGCACCAAGCAGGGCGCAGATTCTACCTTCTTAAAGGACGTTTTACAGCGGATCAATGACAGCTTAGGACGTACCAGAGAGCAGTATCTTATGGCAGTTGCTTCCAGCTTTATGATCTCTGCAGACAATGCCCATGCAGTACATCCAAACCATGCAGATGTAGCAGATCCAACCAATCGTCCGGCTATTAACGAAGGTATTGTGATCAAATACAATGCAAACCAGAAGTACACCACAGATGCTGTATCCGCAGCGGTTTTCAAGGCATTGTGTAAGAAGGTGCAGGTTCCGGTACAGACCTTTACCAACCGTTCTGACATTGCGGGGGGTTCCACACTGGGCAATATTTCCAATGCCCATGTTTCCTTAAATACCGTAGATATCGGACTTCCACAGTTTGCAATGCATTCTCCTTATGAGACTGCAGGTGTGAAGGATACCTGCTATCTGATCAAGGCGGCAACTGAGTTCTTCAACAGCTGTATCGTAGCTGAGGGAAATGGAAATTATACTCTGGGTGAGTAAGCGGCATTTTTCCTGTTAAGGAAAGAAAAAAGAATAGACCAGGAAAAGCAGGGCATCCTATGACCGGGAGGCCCTGCTTTCGTATTTATTTGAAAAAACTTCCCTATAAGCTACATTGCGTTTGCTAATTGACTATGGTAAAATATTAACGGTTAGAAAAGACTAACCAATGTGAATCGATTATGGTCAGAAAGGACAAAATTATGAAGCATTTGGAAATCGAAAAAGTAATCGGAAGAGAGATCATTGATTCAAGAGGTAATCCTACTGTAGAGGCAGAAGTTTATCTTACAGACGGAACGGTAGGCAGAGGTACTGCACCAAGCGGCGCATCTACAGGTGAGTTTGAAGCACTGGAGCTGCGTGACGGTGACAAGAGCCGCTTTGGCGGAAAAGGTGTTTTAAAAGCAGTTGAAAATGTAAATACCGTTATTTCCCAGGTGTTAAAGGGAATGGATCCTTCTGATGTTTATGCAGTAGACCGTGCTATGATCCAGACAGACGGAACAAAAGATAAATCAAATTTAGGCGCAAACGCTATTTTAGCTGTATCAATTGCAAGTGCAAGAGCAGCAGCAAATGCACTTCAGATCCCGCTGTACCGCTTCCTTGGAGGAGCAAATGGAAACAGACTGCCTCTTCCAATGATGAATATTTTAAACGGTGGTGCTCATGCAGCAAATACTGTAGATGTACAGGAATTTATGATCATGCCTGCAGGCGCTCCAAGCTTTAAGGAGGGACTGCGCTGGTGTGCAGAAGTATTCCATGCACTGGCAGCATTATTAAAAGAAAGAAAACTGGCAACCTCTGTTGGCGATGAGGGCGGTTTTGCACCAGATCTTGGAAGTGATGAAGAAGCGATCCAGTGTATTTTAGAGGCAGTAAAGCGTGCAGGCTACGAGCCGGGAAAAGACTTTGTACTGGCAATGGATGCAGCTTCCAGCGAGTGGAAGGGCAGTGTAAAGGGTGAGTACATTCTTCCTAAGTGCGGAAAGAAGTTTACTTCCAAAGAACTGATCGCTCACTGGAAAGATCTGTGTGAAAAATACCCGATCTATTCTATTGAAGATGGTCTGGATGAGGAAGACTGGGAAGGCTGGCAGTTAATGACCAAAGAACTGGGTGATAAGGTTCAGTTAGTTGGTGATGACCTGTTTGTAACCAACACAGAGCGCCTGTCTAAGGGAATCAGCCTTGGCTGCGGCAACTCTATTCTGATCAAATTAAACCAGATCGGAAGCGTTTCTGAGACCTTAGAGGCTATTAAGATGGCGCATAAGGCTGGTTATACTGCCATTGCATCTCATCGTTCCGGTGAAACAGAGGATACCACCATTGCAGACCTGGCTGTTGCATTAAATACCTGCCAGATCAAGACAGGTGCTCCAAGCAGAAGCGAGAGAGTTGCAAAATACAACCAGCTGCTGCGTATTGAGGAAGAACTGGGCGCAGCTGCCATGTTCCCGGGATTTGGTGCATTTAATACAAAAAGATAAGTAGAAACAGCTGGGTCATAACAGGCAGGTACTTGTTTTGCAGCTACAGATTGTGTTAGAATAAAAGCCGGACTGGCGCAATGCCAGAAGACAAAAGATATAAAGAAGAGGTAGTTTTTATGAGTTTTTCCGGTTTATTTCAGACACAGGGAATGCTGTTTCTGCTCCTGCTTATCGGGTATATTTTTGGAAAAAAAGGACTGGCAGATGGCACAGGCAAAAGCCTTCTCACAGATCTGGTGATCTATGTCACTCTTCCTGGAAGCATTATTAAGTCTTTCCAGATCCAGTTTAACCACCAGATCCTTGTTGCGTGTATGACTGTTGCCATTGCAGGGATCGTAATACAGACAGGAAGCTCCATTCTTGGAATGTTTCTTTATAATCACTATGGAGACAGTAAGAAGAAGGTACTGCAGTACGCTACGATCTGTTCCAATGCAGGAATTCTTGGAAATCCTATCGCGGAAGGGATTTTCGGACAGATGGGAATGATGTACGCATCCATTTATGTGATCCCTCAGAGGATCTTTATGTGGTCTGTAGGTCTTACTTATTTTACAGAGGCGCCGGATAAGAAAACCCTCTTTAAAAAAGTAGCCACACATCCCTGCATTTTGTCTGTGTTTATTGGATTTTTTCTAATGGTAACGCAGATACAGCTGCCAGAAGTGCTGAACGTGACCATAAAAAATATAGCAGGTGCAAACACATTCCTGGCAATGGCACTGGTGGGAGTGATCTTATCCAGAGTGAAAATGACAGAGCTCATAGACCGTGATACCATCTATTATGCATTTATACGTCTGGTATTTATACCTCTTTTAGTGTATATCGGATGCAGACTGACAGGGTTAGATGACCTGGTTACAGGAGTATCTGTTGTATTGGCGGCAATGCCTGCAGCCAGCACCACAGCCATCATAGCATCCAAATATAAAAAAGACGAGAAATTTGCTACACGATGCGTTGTATCGTCTACCTTGCTCTCACTGGTAACAGTGCCTGTGTGGTGCCTGTTTCTGGTATAATAAAACATGGGACGTGAAAAAGCAGCATGCCTGAAGACCTTCGGATAGGGTCAGACAGGTATGCTGCTTTTTATAGGTGTACATTTTTATTTACCTGCGTTTTCCACCAGGTTTTTAAATAATTTACCCATTCTTGGTTCGCTGTCCTGCAGTTCTTCTGGATGCCACTGCACCAGGATGAATTGTCCGTCAGCTGTTTCTAAAGCTTCCGGAATGCCGTCTGCTGTACGGGCAGTGATCCTTAAGCTTTTGCCAGGTTCTTTTACGCACTGGTGATGCATGGTGTTGGTATATACTGGCTCTGGGCCTATAATAGAAGCTAAATGGCTGTCCGGGTCCATTGTGACCTTGTGGATCAGCTGATCCCGGTTCTGCTTCTGGGAATGGAGCATATGGTCTGGATTCATATAGGAAAGATCCTGGTAAAGACTGCCGCCAAAAGCTACATTTACAAGCTGCAGTCCCCGGCAGATGCCAAGAACCGGCATTTTATGCTCCAAAGCATAGTTTGCAGCATGGATCCAGAAAAGATCCATGGCAGAGTCGATGGAACCTAACAGGGCAGAGGGATCTTCATTGTAAAACCGCGGGTCTACATCGATTCCTCCTGGAATAAGAAGGCCATCGCACATAGCCAGAATCTGATCCAGATCAGCCAGATCCTTTACTACAGGCAGAAGCAGGGGAATACCTCCTGCGTTTTCTATGCCTGCACAGTAAGCATGATTTACGTAATCTACAGATACGGGAGCCGGACTGTCATTATTTGTCATGTGGGCACCGGGGATGCCGATCACAGGTTTTTTCATTTGTATATAACCTCCTGAGTAATATAATTTCATGTATTAATTTATATTTTACACTGGTTCTGCGAAAAATAGAAGTAATTTATAATTGACTAACTGAGAAATATGGTAATACAATAATGGTACAACAAAAGAAATTAACTGACAATATTAGTCGCATATAACTTAAGTTAGTCAACATTAATTGAATTAGGGGGCATATTTATGCAGGCGTTAACAGAGATCAAACCTGGAGAGAGCTGTACCGTTAAATGGATGGTAGCAGGCGTAAAAATAGGAGAATGGCTGGAAAAACATAGTATCACAGAAGGCAGTCGTATTAAAGTGATACAAAATTGTATGGGTGACTTGATCATAGGAACTGGAAAAGGAAAGGTGGCAGTAGGCAGAGATATCGCATATAGGATAAAAGTCTGAAATAATAGTAAAATGATTGTAATAAAATAGCAAAATAAAGGTATAAAAAATTATCTTATTGAGAAATGTTGGAATTGACTAACCACAGGTTGATTTGCTAAAGTATCAAATGTAAAAATTAAGTATAAAAAACACCTGAAATTTAAGGAGGATAAAAATATGATGTTAGGTATCGGTAAAGTAAAGAAGATTGGTTTATTTGCAAGCGGCGTACTGTTCGGTACAGCTGGTGTTAAGGTTTTAGGAAGCAAGGACGCTAAGAAGTTCTACATCAACTGTCTGGCAGCTGGCCTTCGTGCTAAGGACTGCGTTATGACTACTGTAACCAACATCCAGGAGAATGCAGAAGATATCCTTGCAGAAGCTAAGGAGATCAACGAGCAGAGAAACAAGGAAGAAGTTTTCGAGGATGAGAGCCAGGCAGAAGAGTCCTTCAAGGAAGAAGAAGCAGCAACCGCTGAGGCTTAATAAATGTCCTCTCGGAGTCTTTCCTGCACCTGCCTTTGCGGCCGATTTTCCGCCAGTCGCACCCGAATTTTATCAACGTACGTACCACGTACGCCTCAAAAATTCGAGCACAACTGACAAAAAATCTTCTCGCAAAATCAGGTACAGAAAGACTCCAAGAGAACATAACAATCTATCGGGGCCTGGGGAGAAAACTTCCCGGGCTTTCTTTTACAGGGAGCGATATACGTATGAAATTTTCCATTAAGCATGAGATAAACGGAAGATTCCGTATCCATGTATTCCAGAGAGGCGTTATGAGCCTGCGTCAGGCCGATCTGCTTCAGTATTACCTGGGAACCCTTCCAGGGGTACAGAACGCAAAGGTATACGAAAGGACCGCAGACGCAGTTATTATTTATAAAGGCGATAGAGAAGAGATCCTGGAAGGAATCAGGACCTTTTCTTATGAAAATAAGGAATTAGAAGAGATCGTACCAGCAAACAGCGGACGTGAGTTAAACAGAGAGTATCAGGAAAAGCTGTTTAAGCATGTGGCAGTGCGTATGGTTACAAAGACCTGCTTCCCATTCTGGTTAAGAGCTGTTTATACCACAGCAAAAGCTGTGCGCTATGTATTTAAGGGCATCCGCTGCCTGTTAAAGGGCAAACTGGAAGTAGAGGTTCTGGATGCAACTGCTATTACTGTTTCTATTATAAGAAGCGACTTTAACACAGCCGGATCTGTTATGTTCTTGCTGGGCATTGGCGAGCTGTTAGAGGAATGGACCCACAAGAAGTCTGTTGGCGATCTGGCAAGAAGCATGTCTTTAAATATCGAAAAGGTATGGCAGAATGTAGACGGCACAGAAGTTTTAGTTCCTGTATCCAATATTAAAGAAGGCGATCTGATCACCGTCCATGTTGGAAATGTGATCCCGTTAGACGGTGAAGTTGTAAGCGGCGAAGCTATGGTAAACCAGGCTTCCATGACCGGTGAGTCTGTACCTGTAAATAAAGAACCAGGTTCTTATGTATACGCAGGTACTGCAGTAGAAGAGGGCGAGATCACTCTTCAGGTCAAGAAGGCAGCAGGTTCCACCCGTTTCGAGCGTATTGTAAAGATGATCGAGGATTCCGAGAAGTTAAAATCCTCTGTAGAAGGAAAAGCTGCAAGTCTGGCAGATGCGCTGGTTCCATGGAGTCTTGGAGGAACTGCTCTTACATGGCTGCTTACCAGAAACTCCACAAAGGCACTGTCTATCCTGATGGTAGACTTCTCCTGTGCATTAAAGCTTGCAATGCCATTGTCCGTTCTTTCTGCTATGCGTGAGGCAAACAGCCATCATATCACTGTAAAGGGCGGTAAGTTCTTAGAGGCTGTATCTGAGGCACATACCATTGTATTTGACAAGACCGGTACTCTTACAAAGGCAGAGCCGGTACTGGCCGATGTAGTTGTGTTCAACGATATGTCTAAAAATGAGATCTTAAAGATCGCTGCCTGCCTTGAGGAGCATTTCCCTCATTCTATGGCAAATGCAGTTGTAAAAGAAGCTGTAAACAGAGGCCTGGTTCATGAAGAAATGCACTCCAAGGTTGATTATATCGTAGCACATGGTATTGCAACCTATGTAAATGGAGAGCGGGTAGTCATCGGAAGCCACCACTTTGTATTTGATGATGAGCAGTGTACTATTCCAGAAGAACACAAGCAGGCATTTGATGAGCTGCCGCCATATTATTCTCATCTGTACATGGCAATTGGCGGAAAGCTGGCTGCAGTTATTCTCATTGAAGATCCGCTGCGTCCGGAAGCAAAGGATACAGTAGATGCTTTAAGACGTCTTGGCATCAAGAATATTGTCATGATGACCGGTGACAGCGAGAGAACCGCAAGAGCCATTGCTGAAAAGGTTGGCGTTGACCAGTACTTCTCCGAGGTACTTCCAGAGGATAAGGCCGGATTTGTAGAGCGTGAAAAGGCTCTGGGCCACAAGGTCATTATGATCGGTGACGGAATCAACGATTCACCTGCACTTTCTGCAGCTGATGTAGGTATTGCCATCAGCGAAGGTGCTGAGATCGCAAGAGAGATCGCAGACATTACCATTTCTGAGGAAAATCTGTACCAGCTGGTAACCTTAAAGGCCATCAGCAATGGTCTGATGAAGCGTATCCACGGAAATTACCGTTTTGTTATCGGATTTAACTTAGGACTGATCCTCTTAGGTGTTGCCGGTGTGATCGCGCCTGCTACCTCCGCTTTGCTGCACAATACCTCTACACTGGGTATCAGCTTAAAGAGCATGACAAACCTGTTAAATGATCAGGAAAAGAAAAGAGAGTACGAAGAGGCAGAAGCTTAAGCTTTAAACTCTAAAAGCCGTTGTAAGGGAAAGAAAAAATCCTTTACAGCGGCTTTTTTGTGTTGTTACCTGTTCTGCATATTATTTTCTGTGGAATATTTTTGCCCTGAAACAGCCATGCTAAAGAGAAAGAAAATGTGAATGAGAAAGGCTGGAAATCGTATGGAGCAGAAAAGAGGAAGAGCCAGTATTTTATTTGAACATCCCCCGGTGATTAAAAGCATTGCCTCTGTGGCAGGTACAAAAGAAGGGAAAGGTCCATTGGGAACACTGTTTGATGCAGTAGAACAGGATGACAAAATGGGAAGGGAAAACTGGGAAGAAGCGGAAAGTGCCATGCAGGAAAAGGCAGCAGGTCTGGCTTTGAAAAAAGGAAAGTTAACAGAGCAGGAGATGGATTATTCGTTTGCAGGAGATC
>JBNMGK010000222.1:0-4928 GCA_050872205.1 Enterocloster sp. | reverse complement strand
GCCCAGTTAGAGGACTTAAATCTTATCCGCAATGAGTGGGCGAAGATCATACGCAGCGCAGGAGGCAGCGCAAGAGCCTGTTTCAGGGATACAGTGGTAGAACCTGGTGGAGAAGGCTGTCTTACCATTGTATTTCTTGACTCTATGAGCTATGATATGGGAAGGCGTCCTACTGTAATAGGCCAGTTAGAACAGCTGGTCCAGGCCAATTACGGAAAGTCCATTTATTTTAAGACCCGGCTGGCTGGACGGGGAGAACGCTTAGACACCATATACGTTACAAAAGAAGACTTAGAAGATAAGATCCATATGGATATTACTTACGAAGATTAAAAACAAGAAAATTTAGGATGATTATGAGGAGGAACACACCATGGCAAAACGTGGCGGATTCCCAGGCGGTATGCCGGGAAATATGAACAATCTTATGAAGCAGGCACAGCGTATGCAGCGCCAGATGGAAGAGACAACCAAGGAACTGGAAGAGAAAGAATACACAGCAGCAGCTGGCGGCGGCGCCGTTACTGTAACTGTATCCGGTAAAAAAGAGGTAGTTTCTATTAAATTATCAGAAGAAGTAGTAGATCCAGACGATATTGAGATGCTGCAGGATCTGATCGTGGCAGCAACCAATGAAGCATTCCGCCAGATGGAAGCTGCAAACAGCGAAGCTATGTCCAAGCTTACAGGCGGACTGGGCGGCGCTTTAGGCGGAGGCTTTCCGTTCTAATGGATTATTACAGCAGTCAGATCACCAAACTGATCGAAGAATTATCTAAGCTTCCGGGAGTGGGAGCAAAGTCTGCGCAGCGTCTTGCCTTTCATATTATCAATATGCCGAAAGAGCAGGTAGAGGAACTGGCCGGTGCTATGACCGGTGCCAGAAACAATGTGCGTTACTGCAAGGAGTGTTTTACACTGACGGACAAAGAACTTTGTCCCATCTGCAGCAGTGACAAAAGAAACCATAAGACCATTATGGTAGTGGAAAATACCAGGGACCTGGCGGCCTACGAAAAGACCGGGAAGTACAACGGAGTATACCATGTGCTCCATGGCGCTATTTCACCTATGTTAGGGATCGGGCCAAATGATATTAAATTAAAGGAACTGATGCACCGTCTTCAGGGGGATGTGGAAGAAGTGATCATTGCCACAAATTCCAGTCTGGAAGGTGAAACTACAGCTATGTATATCAGCAAGCTGATAAAGCCAACAGGAATTAAAGTTACCAGGATCGCCAGCGGAGTGCCGGTTGGCGGAGATCTGGAATATATTGACGAAGTTACCCTTTTAAGGGCACTGGAAGGCAGAACAGAGCTGTAGCAGCGAGGAAAAGGCACAGGGAGATACAAAAAGATGGATAAATACGAGTTTAATATTAAAGTTGAACAGATCAAAAAACTGGTCAGCAAAAGCGACTATGAGACAGCGATGAAGATCGCGGATACCATTGACTGGAGAAGAGTCCGCAATGTAAATATTCTGTCTATGGTTGCAGGCATTTATGAGAAAAATGGAGAGTTTCAGGAAGCAAAGGATATTCTGCTTCTGGCTTTTGAGCGGGCTCCTATTGGAAAACGCCTGCTTTATAAGCTGGCAGAGCTGGCGTTAAAGGAAGGCAGTACAGAAGAGGCAGAGGACTATTATAAGGAATTCTGCGACCTGGCTGCAGATGATCCCCGCCAGTATATCTTAAGATACATGATCTTAAAGGCAAAAGGTGCCCCTGTAGAGCAGCTGATCCATACCTTGGAGCAGTACTGCAACGCAGAACTGGATGAAAAATGGATGTATGAGCTGGCAGAGCTGTATAACCAGGCTGGAATGGAGCAGCTTTGCGTTATGACCTGCGATAAGATCATGCTCATGTTCGGCCTTGGAAAATATGTAGACAAGGCTATGGACTTAAAACTCCAGTATGCGCCTTTAAACCAGTATCAGATGGATCTGGTGGAAAATAAGGATAAATATGAGGCCAAATTAAAGGCTGTAGAACAGGAATACAGAAAAGGCACAGCCTTTATCCAGCCAGTAGAAAATACAGACCGCCGTCAGTTAGACCGTGATGAAGAAGCAGAAGACGAAACTGTCTATGCAGAGGAAACACAGGAGCCGGAAGCTGGTTATGAACCGGAATATCCGGAGGAAGAAGAGCCGGAAGAATATGAGGAAGAACCGGAAGGAGAGCCAGAGCCTGCTGTTACGATCCAGGAAGATGATGTAACAGAAGACGAAATGACAGCTGAGGAACCGGAAGAGAATGAAGACGCGGAAAATGCGTCTGAAGAAGATCAGTCTTCTGAAGATGAAGCTATTTATGAAACAGCAGCCGCAGATGAGGATATCCGTGCTCGTCTTCATGAAGCCCAGGCCCAGGAAAACCTGGCAAGAGAAATGTCAAAGCTATCTGCTGCCACGGAGGAAGAAGATCTTCCGGAAGATGAAATGGCACAGACAAGAGCTCTTACAGATATCAGGGAACTGAGAAAAGGCCCTGTTTATTCAGGTTCCAATCACTTGATGATCGAAGCGGAGGTTCCTGAGAAGGGACTGGAACTGGCTGTTGAAGCACTTCGTAAAATACATAAAGAAACTGGCGTAAAGAACCAGGCTGCAAAGATCTCTGCTGAGAAATTAAACCGCAGAGGTGTATTTACCCTTGCAGATAAGCTGACTGGAAAAGACCTGATCATTGAAAATGCCGGTGATATGACAGAAGCGATCCTTCAGGAATTAAACCAGCTGATGGCAAGAGATGAGACCGGCATGAATGTAGTTCTCATTGATACTGCAAAACGTTTAGAAGAACTGCACCGCGTTTATCCGGGACTTGCAAAGCGTTTTGAGTGCATTGGCACATCTGACAGCATTAAAGCAAAAAAGGCAGAAAAGCAGCCTGTTAAGGCAGCAGAGCCTGTAAGAGAAATGAAACCGGCAGCTGCTGTAAAACTGCAGGCACCGGCAGCAAAAACAGCAGGAACTACAAAGAAGGTACAGCCTGCAGAAAGACCAGCAGTAAAGCCACAGGCGGTTGAAAAACCTGCTGCGCCAAAGCCTGCTGCAAAACCAGCTCCACATCCGGAAAAGAACCAGGCTGCAAAGCCACAGACCCAGAAACGCCCGGTACAGGCACCGGTGGTAAAGGAGCCAAAGCGTCCGACAGAAGAGCCAAAAGAAGTGGAAATGGATATTGATGAGTTTGCAAAATATGCCTGCCAGTATGCTGGAAAGATCGACTGCAGCATTTCAGGCAAGAGTATGCTGGCTCTCTATGAGCGCATTGAGATCATGGAAGAAGATGGTATTGCTCTCACAAAAGCAGAGGCAGAAAATCTGATTGAAGAAGCAGCAGACAGAGCAGAAAATCCATCCTTCTTTAAGAAGCTTACTGGTATTTTCTCTTCAAAATATGACAAAGAAGGACTCCTGATACTGAAGGAGGAACATTTCTTATGAAAACAATAAAATTGATCGCGCTGGACCTGGATGGAACCCTTTTAAACATGGAGAAAAAGGTTCCACAGGGAAATTATGAGGCTTTAAAGCAGTGCGAGGCAGCAGGTATCCAGATCGTACCGGCTACAGGAAGAGGAGTAGGCGGTATTCCGCCTATGATCCGGGAGCTTCCAGGGGCAAACTATGCCATTACCACCAACGGAGCAGTCATTGCAGACCTGAAAACTAATAAGGCTATTCGAACCTGCGGACTTTCCAATGAAATGATCCAGCGCATTTTAAATATTGCGAAGAAGTATCATTCCGCAACGGATCCCTTTATTGACGGAAGAGCTATTACCCAGCCTTCTTCCATTGATCATATGGATGAATTTGGTCTCAGCCCACAGATGCAGAAACTGATCCGTGATACCAGAGAAGTAGTGCCGGATGTAATGGAATACGTAAAAACAACAGGAGCTCAGGCAGAAAAGATCAATATTTTTATGGCTGATCTGGAAGAAAGAGAAATTCTGCGCAAAGAGTTAATGGCAATGCCAGAACTTTCTATTAGTTCTTCCATGTATAATAACCTGGAAGTAAATGCAAAAGGCGCTGATAAGGGTTCTGCACTGTTGTGGCTTGCAGATCATCTGGGCATTTCCAGAGAAGAGACAATGGCCTTTGGGGATGGGGAAAATGATATCCCTATGATCAAAGCTGCCGGTATTGGTGTAGCCATGGAAAATGCCCTGGATACAGTAAAAGCAGTAGCAGATACCATTACTCTCACCAATGATGAGGATGGTGTGGCAGCTGCGATCAGAAAATTTATATTTGGATCAAGTGAAGAATGATGGCAGAACATTGGTTATCCATTGCAGCAGGTGTTTTCTTAGTGGGAATGATGTTATATGGTCATTACCGCGGCCTGTTGCGTCAGTGTGTTTCCTTAGGAGCGCTGATATTAACGATCATCACGGTAAAAATAGCAACGCCCTATGTAACTGATTTTATAAAAGCAAATCCAATGATACGGGAAAATGCTGCCAACTTTATTGTGGAAGTATCCGGCTGGGAACCGCCTACAGCAGAAGAAGGTGTTCTGCCTGCAGCGCAGCGCATGTCCATTGAAGAAATGAATCTGCCTCAGTCTGTAAAAAACGTATTACTGGAAAATAATAATAGTGAATTTTATAAATTACTGGGAGTAGAGCAGTTTGAAGAATATATCAGTACCTGTCTTGCAGATATGCTGATCAATACTGTAGGCTCTGTTTTAGTGTTTGCGGCCAGTTATATAGTGATCCACCTGATCATACGCTGGCTGGATCTTTTGTCCAGACTGCCCATCTTATGTGGTTTAAACCAAATGGCTGGCGGCATTGCAGGACTGGCAGAGGGTTTTCTGATCTTATGGATCGCAGGTTTTATTCTCAGTTTTTTTACAGAGACCCCTGTAGGCCAGATGCTGGAAGCACAGGTAAATG
>JBNMGK010000248.1:0-4438 GCA_050872205.1 Enterocloster sp. | reverse complement strand
GCTGCAGATGCTGTTCCGTGGACAGAACATTCTGGGATACAACCACTACGCAGATGACGTAGTAGAGTATTTCGTACAGAAGTCTATTGCAAATGGTATCGATATCATTCGTATTTTCGACTGCTTAAACGATATCCGCAACCTGGAGACTGCTGTAAAGGCAACCAAGAAGGAAAAAGGACATGCTCAGATTGCTCTGTGCTACACCTTAGGTGATGCTTATACTCTGGATTACTGGAGAGACATTGCTAAGAGAATCGAGGACATGGGCGCTGATTCCCTGTGTATCAAGGATATGGCTGGTCTGCTGACCCCATACAAGGCTACTGAGTTAGTTAAGGCTCTGAAAGAAGGAACCACACTTCCAATCGACCTGCACACACACTATACTTCCGGTGTTGCTTCCATGACCTACTTAAAGGCTGTAGAAGCAGGCTGCGATATCATCGACTGTGCAATGTCTCCACTGGCACTTGGTACCAGCCAGCCAGCAACTGAAGTTATGGTAGAGACCTTCCGTGGTACTCCATATGATACAGGTTATGATCAGAAGCTTTTAGGCGAGATTGCTGCTCACTTCCAGCCGATCCGTGAGGAAGCATTAAAGACTGGTCTGTTAAATCCAAAGGTATTAGGCGTAAATATCAAGACTCTGCAGTATCAGGTACCTGGCGGTATGCTTTCCAACCTGGTTAGCCAGTTAAAGGAAGCTGGACAGGAAGATAAGTATCAGCAGGTTCTGGAGGAGATCCCGAGAGTACGTAAAGACTTCGGTGAGCCGCCTCTGGTTACACCTTCTTCCCAGATCGTTGGTACTCAGGCAGTTCTTAACGTATTAATGGGCGAGCGTTATAAGATGGTTCCAAAGGAATCCAAGAAGATCATGCTTGGTGAATTTGGCCAGACTGTTAAGCCATTTAACCCAGAAGTACAGAAGAAGATCATCGGCGATGAGACTCCAATTACCTGCAGACCTGCAGATTTAATTGCACCTCAGATGCCTCAGTTCGAGAAGGAATGCGCTCAGTGGAAGCAGCAGGATGAGGACGTATTAAGCTACGCTCTGTTCCCAAATGTTGCCAAGGAGTTCTTCCAGTACAGAGAAGCTCAGCAGAAGAAAGTAGATGCTGCTGTAGCTGATAAAGAGAATAAGGCTTATCCAGTGTAATGTGAGATAAGTTTCGCGCCCCTTCGGGGGCGCATTTTTTTTGCCCCCACATCTGGCGTAAATCCGGCCAAGATGATACACTAATACACTAGGAAAGGTTTTTGGCAACAAAGGAGGGCAACATGCTGAAGGTATTGATCGCAGATGATGAAGAAAAGATCTGTCAGCTGATCATAAAACTGATCAACTGGGAAGAAATGGGATTAACAGTAGCAGCAACTGCTTCTAATGGTATAGAAGCATTAGAACAGGCAGAGATCTATAAGCCGGAGATCGTGATCACGGATATAAGGATGCCGGGAATCGATGGAATGGAACTGATCCAGAAAGTAAAGAAAAGCCTGCCGGATACAGAGATCATCATAATCAGCGGCTACCGTCATTTTGAGTATGCCCAGACGGCCATACGGTACGGCGTGAGAAATTATCTCTTAAAGCCTATTAAAAAAGAAGAATTAAGGGATACCTTACAGAAGATCGCGGATATCTACAAGGAGAAAAATGAACAGCTGAACTTTGAGGAGAGAGTCCGGCTTGCTTTAAAAAATGATGCAGGTAAGCTGCGTACCAGTTTTATTTCCCGCATGATCTACGGGGACCGGGAACGGGAAAATGTCATTGACCTGAAGGAACTGAACAGCCAGTACCATTTTCATTTTCAGGAGGGGATCTTCCAGTTTGCAGCCATCAAATTTGATCATGTAAACCATAATGACAGCTGTATTTCCTTTTTGGCAGACAAGGCGGCAGGTCTTGCCACCCAGTATCTGGAAATGGTGTGTTATGACTATGAGATCTATGCAGAATGCTCGACCTTTTATCTACTGCTAAATTTTGGGGAAGAAGAGAGTAAAAATGTGCGAAAAAATGTGCGTCAGATGTTAGAGGAACTGAAAGCCCAGGAGAGCATCTTAAAGGGAATGAGCGTTACCATGGGAATGGGAAGCATGGTAGAGACAGCAGATCGTATCAGAGAGTCTTTTATGGATGCTGTATTTATGATAAAACAGCGGCTTCTTTTTGGAACTGGCCGTATGCTGGAAATGGACGAAACGGGACAGAGAAAGACATCTGACTTTATAAACAGTGAAGCATTTTACCGGTTTAACAGGGAAATGGAACGGGCAGTGGAAGCGTTAAATGTAGTAGAAGCAAGGCGGACCATTGAAGGCCTGCGGGATACATTAAAAAATTATCCGGGAATTACCGGATATGAGATCCTTCAGATGTCCAAGGAGGCCTGCAACCACTATCTTTTCTGCATGAAGAGTAAGGGGATCCATGTGGACAGTGAAGCCAAATTTGTGGAAGAATTCAGCAAAAACGCAGGAGAGTGTGCTGATATAGAAGAACTGTTCCGGCTTTTAGGGGGAACAATAGGAAGATCCCTGCAAAAAGCCTCCGAGGCAAAGAAGGCAGAGGACAACCGCCCCATCCGGCAGGCAAAGCAGTACATAGAAGAAAATTACAGCAGATCTCTTACTTTAGAAGAAGTAAGCGAGATGGCTGGCTTTGCTCCCGGATATTTCAGTACGCTTTTTAAGAAGGAAACAGGAGTGACTTTCCTGGAATTTTTGCAGTCTGTGCGTATGGATGCGGCAAAAAAGCTGCTGATTTCCGGAAATGAGGGAATGAATGTGATCTGCGAAAAGGTAGGTTATGCAGATGTGAAATATTTCACAAAATGTTTTGTAAAATACACCGGATTAAAACCGGGAGAGTACAGGAAGATCTATTCATGAATAAAGAAAGTTATCTTTTTGACCGTATACGTTGGTTTGCAGCGATCCTTTTTATCTTTCACATCATCCTGCTGTTTATCCTGTTTCTTCAGGACTGGAAGACAGAGGGAATGAAATGGCTTATCGTATTTTTAGGGGCGTTTTATGTTATTTTGCTTTATGCCGGTTATCAGCTGATCTACCGGCCTTTAAAGATGAACAGCCGTGTTAAAGCTGCTTTTGCAAGAGGGGACAGCTATGAGGACATTTACCATATGCCCTATGTGTTAAATGAGGAAGAGCAGAATATGCTGCGCCGTTTTTATTCCCTGCTGGACAAAAGTGAGCTGATCACAGTATCCAAGAAAAAGTCGGAATATCTGGCATTACAGAACCAGATCAATCCTCATTTCCTTTACAATACACTGGAAGGCATCCGGGCAGAAGCTTTGATCGCAGGGGTAGATTCCATTGCGGAAATGACAGAAGCTCTGGCAACCTATTTCCGATATACCATTTCCCAGGTAAATAATCTGGTCACACTGGAAGAGGAGCTGGCAAATGTGGAAAATTATTATTATATCCAGCAGTTCCGCTTTGGCAGTAAACTGGATCTGCGGATCCGTTATGACTGTGAGGATGAGGAAGAAGCCCTTTTGTGCCAGCTTCCAAAGCTGACCTTACAGCCTGTTGTGGAAAATTCTATTTATCATGGCCTGGAGCAGAAAATCGGAAAAGGACATCTGGATATTAAGGTCACTATGACTGACAAACATCTGATCATTATGATCTCTGATGATGGTGTAGGAATGGAAAAAGGCCAGGTAAAGGCAATGAACGAAAAGCTAAGGGCATTGAGACTGGAAGAGGAAGACAGCGAAGAAACCGGCAAACGGGGCGGAATTGCAGTGAAAAATGTAAATAACCGTATTAAACTGCTGTTTGGGGAAGAATACGGCATTTATATCTACAGTCAGCTGGATGTAGGAACGGATGTGGAGATCACACTTCCGATTGTGAGAAATTAGTAACAGGACAGGAGGCAGCTATGAAACAGGAAATACTTCGTTTTGAAAATGTGACCTGCAAAAAAGACGGAGCGGTTTATCTGGACAATTTCAGCTTTTATATGACCACTGGGGAGATCGTGGGCATGCTTTCTGTTAATGACCGTGGAATCAAAGAGCTGATCGAACTGACGGCAAAAAACTGTCCCATTGACGCAGGAAGAGTCTATGTAAATGGAAAACTGGTAAACAGCTATTTAAACCAGGAAGAGACAGCCAACCGTATTTATCAGATCGACCAGAAAAGTTCCCTGATCAATGACCTGTCCATAGCGGATAATCTGTTTGTCATGCGTCCTGGCTTTAAAAAGCAGGTGATCAATGAATGGGTGCTGAGAGAGCAGGCAGCAAGAGTATTAAAAGAGCTTTCCATGGATCTGGACCTGAATAAGAGAGTGGAACGGCTTACTACTATGGAGCGGATCATGGTAGAGATCGCCAAAGCCTATTTAATGGGAAGCAAGCTTTTAGTGGTCCTGTAT
>JBNMGK010000063.1:0-10614 GCA_050872205.1 Enterocloster sp. | reverse complement strand
GTATAATATGATGAGCGAAGGAGAAAAGCAAGCGGCTGCGAAGCAGACATTTGCTGCCAAGCATGTCGAGGAGGCGCCAGTGGCGCGTCTGCTGACTTTTTCCGGGCCATCAACGACGGTTCCGCCTGCGTAAGCAGGCAGTAGAGCGCGTCAGCGCGGGGAACCTGAGTCTGCAAAAACAGACAAGAAGGAGAACTTATCTTGTGAATGTAGAAGACCAAAACAGAGCGTCTGCGGTCATCCGCGTAAAAGACCTCTATAAAATATACCGCGTAGGCGAAACCAAAGTCCGGGCTTTAAACGGTGTCAGCTTTGAAATCCCTAAAGGTGAATTTGTAGCGATTGTAGGAACCTCAGGCTCCGGCAAGTCCACCCTTTTAAATATGCTGGCGGGACTGGAAAAGCCCACCAAAGGTGAGATCCTCATTGGAAATGTACATATAGAAAAATTAACAGAAAAGCAGCTGGTGGCCTTCAGACGGGAAAAAGTAGGCTTCATCTTTCAGTCCTACAACCTGCTAAATACCATGAATGCCATAGAAAATGTGGCTCTTCCCCTGGCATTTAGAGGCGTTCCTAAGAAAGAACGGCTGAAAAAGGCCAGAGAATACATGGAGTTAGTAGGAGTCGGCAAACAGGAAAAGCATATGCCAAACCAGATGTCCGGTGGACAGCAGCAGAGAGTAGGCATTGCCAGAGCATTAGTGGTAAATCCCCAGATCATCTTTGCAGACGAGCCTACAGGAAACCTGGATTCAAAAACAACGATGGAAGTATTGCAGTTAATGCAAAAAATCGTAAGGGAGCAAAATCAGACCCTTGTTATGGTTACCCATGACAATAACCTGGCTTCCTATGCGGACCGCCGGATACGGATCGTAGACGGCAAGATCGTAAATATAGAAGTGGGTCAGAGGAGAGAGTGAGAATGAGAAACAGTGTATGGAAAAAAATGGCGCTTTTAGCCTTTATATGGATATTTGCCGCCGCCAGCTGCTTAAGTGCCTATGCCAGTGATTTTAAATTAGGGTATAATACCAATGCCAGCAGCAATGACTACATATTTACCACAAAGGCACCAAAAGGAAATATCGGAAAGTCCATGAGTATTTCCTTCCGCGTCCGCGCTACAGATGAAGATATGAACAGTCTGCGGGTCAGTCTTCTTGAGACCAGTGAATTCCAGCAGATCGAGAGCAGCGGAGATAGTGATTATACCATTGATTATTATCCATTTGAGATCATGGAGACTACTTTTACTGCAAAACATGTAGGAAATATTAAGGCGGGAAATGTAAAAAGTGTTTCCCTGTCTGCCAGAGTGCGCCGTGACGCTGGTCAGGGCTATTACAGCATCCCCATCCAGTTAGAGTGGGACGGTGGTTCTGATGTAGACTACATTAATATCTGGATCTCCACCAGTGCTTCTTCCTCAGCAGATGATGAAGAGGACAAAAAAGAAGGAAATTACTTTGTGGTAGGAGAGAATCAGTCTACACCAAGAGGCGTTTATCCCAATGTCCTTGATTTTGATGTAAACTTCCGCAATAAGCGTGAGACAACGGCCCAGGACGTTACTATATCCATGGGCTTGTCGGAGGATGATACCAAGTTCCCCTTTGAGATCAACGATGGCAACTATGACCGCACTTACGACCGGATCCAGTCAGGAGAAAGTGTATCTGCCCACTACAGCATGGCCATCCGAAAGGATTCCTATACCGGATATTATCCTATTAAATTTACCATTACCTTCCGGTTAAGCTCGGAAGGCGATCTTCACACAGAAGAAAATACTTTTTTTGTTCATGTAGTATCTAAGGACAAAGAGGATGATCTTCGGGACTTTGATGCCAATGACCGTACCAAAGCCCGTGTGATCGTAGACAGCTACCGCACAGAACCGGCAGATGTATACGCAGGAGAGGAATTTGACCTTATTTTAAGTATGAAAAATGCTTCCTCTGCTGTACCGGCCAGCAATATCTTATTTAACCTGGAATCAGAAAAGGTTTCTGACAGTGCTGTGTTCACCACAGAAAGCGGAACTGCCTCTAAGGTAGTCAATTCCCTGGCGCCGGGAGAAAGCACAGAGGTCCGGGCCCGTTTTACAGCCAAAGCAGGTGTTGACCAGCGTTCCTACGGCATTACAGTAAAAGAAAAATACGACAGTCCGGAATTTAAGAACGCAGAAGAGAGTATTATTGTAGATATTCCTGTAAAACAGTATGCAAGGCTTAGCACCAGCAATATGGATGTAATGCCGGATTCCATGACCGTAGGCTCTGAGTCCAATGTTATGTTTGGCATCAATAATACAGGAAAAGTAGTCCTCTATAATGTAACTGTCAATTTTGAAGCGGATTCTATTAAGCCAACGGATTATTATGTAGGAAATATCAAACCAGGGGAAACTGGAAATGTAGATACCATGCTTTCTGGTATTGCGGCTACCGCAGATGATGGCACAGTCCGCGTGATCATTAATTATGAAGATGAAAACGGACAGCCTGCAGAACCGGTAGAAAAGGAGCTGACTCTTCTGGTAGAGGAAGAGGTTCAGGAAGACTGGAATATGGATATGTCGGAAGATATGGATGTATCCGGACAGTCTGCTTCTGGAACCAATCATAAACTTCTTTTAGCAGGTGGCGGCGTGGCGCTGGTGGCTGTCATTGCGGCAATTGTATTTGCAGTGAAGTTCATCAGAAAGCGCAAAGAAGCAAAACAGCAAAAGGATGATGAAAATGAGATTTCCTGATCTTCTGATGATGAGCGTTAATAACCTGCGCAGGCAGAAATTAAGGACATTTCTTACAGTTTTAGGCGTTATCATAGGAACAGCCTCTATTGTAGTCATGGTTTCCTTAGGTATCGGTTTAAATGAGATGACCATGGAACAAATCGCCTCCTGGGGGAGTCTGACTACCATAGAAGTCTATGCAAGTGATAATGGAAATTCTGTAAGGATCCTTGGGGGTTCCGGTGCGTCTTCTTCCTCTAAGAGCGGAGAGCCTTCCTATATTACCGATGAGGTGATCGCAGATTTCCAGAAGATCCCCTATGTAACAGGTGTTTCACCAGTCCTGGAAATGAATGTGCTTATGCGCCAGGGGGCATACGAGGCCCAGTATATCAGTCTTACCGGTGTCAGCCAGTCTTATTTAAAGCAGCTGAACCTGGGAGAAGGACGTATCCCGGCTCCCGGTGAAATAGGAATGGTCTTTGGAAATGGTGTTCTCCAGCGTTTTACCAACGCGAAAACAGGAAAAGGCTACTGGGATACAGGAGAACTGCCGGATGTGGATCTTATGGGAAAGCCTGTCTTTGTTGTCTTTGACATGGATGCTTATTACCAGAGCCAGGGAGGCGGCACAGGAGATGATGGAAACAGTGTAAAGCCACCGAAAAAGTATATGATCCCGGTTACAGGTCTGATTGCAGGCGGGATCGATGACTGGAGCAATTATTCCTGGTCTGTATACACGGATATTGACGGATTAAAGGATCAGTTGAAAAAAGCCTTTAAAAAGGGAACGGTGATCCCGGGACAGCCTACGAATAAAAAAGGTAAACCATTAAATTATATTGTATACAACAGTGCAGAAGTTTTTGTAGATGATATGGAACATGTGGCCCAGGTACAGAAGATACTGGCAGATAAGGGCTATGAGGTCAACAGTCAGATGGACTGGCTGGAAAGCTCCAGACAGCAGTCCAACATGGTACAGGCAGTCCTTGGAGGGATCGGTGCAGTATCCCTGTTTGTAGCAGCCATTGGTATTGCCAATACTATGATGATGTCCATTTATGAGAGGACCAAGGAGATTGGCGTTATGAAGGTTTTAGGCTGCGATATGGGAAATATCCGCAGTATGTTCCTCATCGAGTCCGGTTTTATCGGTTTTATGGGCGGTGTGCTGGGAGTGCTGTTAAGTTACGGCGTGTCCGTGATCGTCAACCGCTTTGTGAGCATGTCTGATATGCTGGGAGTAAGCGGAAATCTGTCAAGGATCCCTTTGTGGCTGGCCCTTGCAGCCATTGGCTTTGCCATTTTTGTAGGAATGGCAGCCGGTTTCATGCCTGCTATGCGCGCTATGAAATTAAGCCCATTAGCTGCGATCCGTAATGAATAAATTATAAGAAAAACTAATAAGTAAAACTTCTAAAAAGCACTTGCATTATTAGTAAAAACCATATATATTAAAATCAGTTAGAGAACACAGCGTGTGACTGGCGGAAAGTGGATCAACCACAGGGAGCACGCAAAGAAGTGAGAGCCGTCCGCCTGGGCACGATAGGATGTTATTCGTGTGCAGGTGGGCGGCTTTTTGAATGCTATATCTGTCGCATTTTCCCCTTTGGCGGAAATACACCCCATATCATAACAATCAGGAGGATCATACTATGTATATGAAAAATCTGGAACAGGAATTAAAAGAAAACGCATACCCGGGCCGTGGCATTGTGATCGGCGAAAGCAAGGACGGCAAAAAAGCTGTTACTGCTTATTTTATCATGGGCCGCAGCTCAAACAGCCGCAACCGTGTGTTTGTAGAGGAGGGAGACGGCATCCGCACCCAGGCATTTGATCCTGCAAAGTTAGAGGATCCAAGCCTGATCATTTATGCACCGGTCCGTGTACTGGGAAATAAGACTATTGTTACAAATGGTGACCAGACTGATACCATTTATGAAGGAATGGATCATCAGCTTACCTTTGAGCAGTCTCTCCGCAGCCGTGAATTTGAGCCGGACGCGCCAAACTACACCCCACGTATTTCCGGCGTTCTCCATGTGGAAAATAAAAAATACAGCTATGCCATGTCTATTTTAAAGAGCAACCAGGGAAATCCTGATTCCTGCCTGCGCTTTACATTTGCATATGAAAACCCAATTGCTGGAATGGGCCATTTTATCCATACCTATATGCATGACGGCAATCCCCTTCCAAGCTTTGAAGGAGAGCCAAAGCCTGTAGAGATCGACGGAACCATTGATGAATTTACAGATAAAGTCTGGAACAGCTTAAATGAAGACAATAAGGTATCTCTGTTTGTACGTTATATTGATATTGAAACAGGCAAATGGGAGACACGTATTGTAAACAAGAACAAGTAAAGACCAGTAAGAGTAAAAAACTGCAAAAAGACTTTGAAAACACATTTGATATAAAAAGGAGAATTTCAAATGAAAGAACTGGAATTAAAATATGGATGCAACCCAAATCAGAAGCCTGCAAAGATCTTCATGAATGACAATAAGGATCTTCCTGTTACTGTTTTAAGCGGCCGCCCAGGCTATATCAACTTCTTAGACGCATTAAACGGCTGGCAGCTGGTAAAGGAATTAAAAGAAGCTACCGGACTTCCGGCAGCTACCTCTTTTAAGCATGTATCCCCGGCCGGAGCAGCAGTAGGACTTCCTCTGGATGATGTTTTACGCAAGATCTACTGGGTAGATGATCAGGGAGAGCTTTCTGCCCTTGCAAGTGCTTATGCAAGAGCCAGAGGCGCAGATCGTATGTCTTCTTTCGGTGATTTCATTTCTCTGTCTGATGTATGTGACGTTGCCACTGCAAAGCTGATCAAGCGTGAGGTATCTGACGGTGTGATCGCTCCAGGCTATGAGCCGGAAGCACTGGAGATCTTAAAATCCAAGAAAAACGGCAATTACAATGTGATCCAGATCGATCCTGACTATGTACCAGAAGAATTAGAGCGCAAGCAGGTATTTGGTGTTGTATTTGAGCAGGGACACAACAACTTAAAGATCGACAAAGAGATGCTTAAAAATATTGTTACAGAAAATAAGGATATGACCGAAGAAGCAGCTATGGATCTGGTTATTTCCCTGATCACCTTAAAATATACCCAGTCTAACTCTGTATGCTTTGTAAAGGGCGGACAGGCCATTGGTATCGGCGCAGGACAGCAGTCCAGGGTACACTGTACCAGACTGGCCGGAAGTAAGGCAGATAACTGGTATCTGCGCCAGAATCCAAAGGTATTAAACCTGCCATTTATTGACGGTATCCGCAGAGCAGATCGTGACAATGCCATTGACTTATATATCGGGGAAGATTATATGGATGTTCTGGCTGACGGAAGATGGGAAAAGATCTTTAAAGAAAAGCCGGAAGTATTTACAAGAGAAGAAAAGAGAGCATGGTTAGACGGACTTACAGACGTAGCCTTAGGCTCTGATGCGTTCTTCCCATTTGGAGATAACATTGACAGAGCATACAAGAGCGGTGTAAAATATGTGGCACAGCCCGGCGGCTCTGTAAGAGATGATCAGGTCATCGATACCTGCAATCAGTACGGTATGGTAATGGCATTTACCGGTATCCGTCTGTTCCACCACTAAGTCTCGAAGATGCTGTTTTAATACTGTATAACAGAAAAATTCAGGCAGCAGAAATTGCCCGTCCGGCTAAATTTCAGGGGGAAAGTACTTATGATGAAAGACCTTACCAGAGAGCACCCGGATAAGATTTTGTGGCGCTTTCTGCTGCCTATGTTAGTCAGTGTTATGTTTCAGCAGATCTACAATATTGCAGACAGCTGTATTGCAGGCCGTTTTGCAGGAGAGGATGCCTTGGCAGCAGTAGGAGCATCTTATCCTATTACTGTTATATTTATGGCATTTGCCGTAGGAACCAACCTAGGAGCCTCTGTTGTGGTTTCCAGGCTTTTTGGCGCTAAGGATATGGCCAGGATGAAATCGGCAGTAAGCACAGCCTTTGTTGCCTGCGCATTTATGAGCTTTTTTCTCACACTTATCGGCTATTTCTTCTGCGGCAGCATGATGCGCATGGTCCACACACCGGAAAATATCTTTGCAGACGGACAGCTGTACTTAAAGATCTATGTCTATGGCATCACATTTTTACTTTTATATAATGTGTGTACCGGCATTTTTACTGCTTTAGGGGATTCCAAAACTCCACTGTATTTCCTGATCGGTTCTTCTGTGGGAAATATTATCCTGGATTATTATTTTGTAGCCTGTGTGGGACTGGGAGTAGCAGGTGTAGCCTGGGCTACCTTTATTGCACAGGGCATTTCCGCCATTCTGGCCCTTACGTTCCTTGCAATGCGCTTAAAACGGATCAACTGCGAAGGAACCTTTAAGTGGCTGGATCTTGTGCTTTTAGCCCAGATCGCGGCGATTGCCATTCCAAGTATTATGCAGCAGAGCGTTTTATCCATTGGAAATATGTTTGTCCAGGAGATCGTAAACCGCTACGGTTCTGCAGTGATCGCAGGTTATTCCGGTGCTATTAAGTTAAATACCTTTGCTATTAATTCGTTCATGGCTCTTGGAAGCTGCCTTTCCAGCTATACAGCCCAGAATCTGGGGGCAGGAAAGAAAGAGCGGCTGCCTATGGGATTTCGCACAGGTATCCGTTTATCGGTGATCGCCAGCCTTCCTTTTGTGATCCTTTACTTCTTTGCCAGCAGGCAGATGATGGGACTGTTCTTAAATGATTCCAGCGTGGATGCGATTAATGCAGGACGGGAATTTCTGCATATTGTAAGCCCTATGTATTTTATGATCTCCATTAAATTAATGACAGACGGCATTATCCGCGGGGCAGGTGCCATGCATTACTTTGTAATGGCAACTGTTCCGGATCTGATTTTACGTATCCTGGTAGCATTGCTGCTTACAAGGTATTTTGGAAGTACAGGTATCTGGATGGCATGGCCATTTGGCTGGATCGCAGCCACAGTCTTGACTATTATTTTCTATCGCCGTATTATTTCCGGAAAATATGTGATCCGGCTGTAAGTATACCGGAAGTATGAAAACTGGACATATCCTTCCAGATTGATTCTTGAAAGTGATTACAAAATATGATAAAATTTTTGTTAGTGTGCTAAAAAAGTATATGAAAAAAGATATCCCAGATACGTGGTGATACGGGAAGAGAAGGATCAAAGCCGGTGACAGAAGAGACCAGAAATACAGAAGAAAGCAATATTTTTATAACTATATGCAAATATATGATAAAAGGCACAGGTTATCTGTGTCTTTTTCTTGTTCCATGTCTGTCATATTACCTGTTTGAGTATGTAACAGGCAATCTGGAAAATATTTCCATTTTTATGGCAGTATTAAATATATGCTGGGCATATGTACTGTATCTTATCCTTACAGGCATTACAGGAACGACTCGCATATCAGTGCCTGTGGTGTCTATAGCATTGCTTTTGATCTCCTTTGCTGAAACCTTTGTAGTAGACTTTCGCGACCGGCCCATCATGATCTGGGATGTGCTGGCAGTGCGTACTGCCATGACAGTATCTGGAAATTATGCCTTTGTTATTTCACATCAGATGGTGCAGGCGGCAAAAACAGTAATAGGAGCCAATATTATCCTCTGGTTTTTTCCTGTTCATGTAAAAGGTTTAAAGAAGAGGCTGATCTTCGGTATTTCCTGTGTGGGAACGGCAGCCGCCTTTGTTTTTGGGTTTTTCCACAGTATTGTTCCTGCCCATCAGATGGGAATCAATATGTGGGCAGTGAATGATACCTATGAGTCATGTGGCTATATTTTATCCACAGCCTTGTCATGTCAGTATGTGGTGAAGCGGCCACCGGCAGAATACAGCCACGGCCGTCTGGAAACGATCTATGAGGAAATTTCCGCAGAAGAAGAGCAGGAGCAGGAAGCAGATGATGCGGAAGCTGCAAATAATGAGGTTTTATCTCACGAGGCAACAACTCAGCCAGTTAATCTGATCTGTATTATGAACGAAAGCTTGTCTGACCTGCGGGTAGTTGGAGATTTTTCCACAAACCAGGAATATTTTCCTTTTATCAACAGTCTGACAGAAAATACCATAAAAGGAAATCTCTGCATGCCTGTATTTGGATCCATGACCAGCAACTCTGAATTTGAGTTTCTTACCGGCGATTCCGTTGCCATGCTTCCCTCTAACTCTATTGCCTATCAGTTTAATGTAAAACCGGATGCCTGGACTATGGTAAGTACCATGAAGGATCAGGGATACCGCACAGTAGCCATGCACCCATATCCAGGAGAAAACTGGAACCGGAATACCTGCTATTCTAATATGGGTTTTGATGAGTTCTTAGATGGGGAGTATTTTGAGGACAGCGAGCAGCTTCGCTATTATACCAGCGATCAGGGAGACTTTGAAAAACTGATCCAGGTAGTAGAAGAAAAAGAAGATCCCCAGGAAAAGCTGTTTTTGTTTAATGTTACCATGCAGAACCACGGCGGCTATGAGGGGACTTTTGATGAGTTTAACCAGACGGTGTGGCTGACTGGTGATATGGAGGGAAAATATCCAAAGGCTGACCAGTATCTTTCTCTGGTAAAACGCTCGGATGATGCCTTTGCCTATTTACTGGATTATTTCAGCCACAGTGATGAGCCTACCATGATCGTTATGTTCGGGGATCACCAGCCAAGTGTAGAAGATGAGTTTTTTGATGAAATATACGGCACGCCAAGCTATGAAGTGCCTGTACAGGACCGCTTAATGTGGTATGAGACTCCATTTATCATCTGGACTAATTATGAGCAGCCTTCAAAAGATATGGGAAAGCTGGGGGCTGTGTATCTGTCTTCTTATGTTTTGAAGCTGGCAGGTCTTGACATGACTCCATACAACCATTTTCTGTTAAATCCGTCACAGACTTATCCGGTCCTTCATTTTCTGGGATTTTATGATAGTGAAGGGAATTATCAGTCCTGGTCACAGGCAGAATCCGAGGAAAATCCAAACAGAAAGCAGGTTTTAGATTATGAGGCTATGGCTTATAACCACAGCATAGACAGCCGCAAATATAAGCCGCTGTTTACATTAGGAGAAGAAAATGACGCAGCTGAAAAATGAGATAGAAGGGATACGCATCTTTTTAAAAAATAAGAAATTCTTTCTTTGAGCCGGAGGCTGCCAGCACGTTGGGAGTGACTGGTCGGGAAAGGGCAGCATCCGCAAAAGATCACTCTTAAGCAGGATAAAATGTATAAATGTATGTTTAGAGGAGCATGTTGAACAGAAGGATGATTTATGAAAAAGAGAAGGATAACAGGCAGATCATTGTTTTTAAGCAGTATCGTATTTGCACTTTTTTTAAGCGGATGCAGTGGCAGCAGTGAAGTAAAAACAGAGGCTGCAGATACAAAAAGCGGGGAACACGAAGCTATTACCATGGAAGCGCCTTTTCGTAAAATGGGTGATTTTATTAATATTGTCCATGAAAAATATCCTGAGATCAACCTGGAAATGATCCCGTACAACGGAGAAAATTATACAGCTCATGTAAGGGGAGAACTGGCGGCTGGTGATATGCCGGATATTTATTTTACCAGTTATTATGCGCCTGGATATGATATTGTAAGTGATAAGCTGGTAAACCTTGCAGGCTATGATTTTACCGACAATTATGCTTCAGCCCGGATCAGGGATGTAACAGAAGAGGATGGTTCTGTATACATGCTGCCTACCTATTATGACTGCTTTGGAATTACGTATAATAAAACATTGCTGGAAAAGAATGGCTGGGAATTGCCAGGATCTTTTAAAGAGCTGGAAGAACTGGCTGTAAAAGTAAAAGCTGCCGGGTATGATC
>JBNMGK010000108.1:0-7760 GCA_050872205.1 Enterocloster sp. | reverse complement strand
GGTTCCGGAGATCTTATCGATCCCGGAGGAAACATTAAAAGAGTACAGAAGCACACATCCAGGTCTGAAACATTTTAGCCGTTTGTTAGATCAGCTGTTAGAACGCAAAAGCCACACACTTTCCAAAGAAATGGAACAGCTTTTAGCTCAGTCTTACGAGGCAACCCAGGGCGGCAGCCAGGTATTTACCATGTTTAACAACGCAGATGCCCGGTTTCCGGCAGTCCACGATGAAGAGGGCAATAAAATCCCTCTTACCCATGGAAATTACATTGCTTTACTGGAAAACCAGAACCGGAAGATCAGAAAAGAAGCTTTTGAAAATTTGTATAGTGTATACAAACAGTTTTCCAATACCTTGTCAGCCGCTTTCGGCGCCAATGTAAAACAGGCTGTATTCTATGCAAAAGCCAGAAATTATACATCCAGCCGTCAGGCAAGTCTTTTTGGCAACGAGGTTCCGGAGACTGTATATGACAATCTGGTAGCATCTGTGAGAAAAAGTCTCCCATTACTTCACCACTATGCATCTTTGCGAAAAAAACTCCTGGGTGTAGATGAGCTTCATATGTATGACCTGTATGTGCCTATGGTGGCAGAGGCAGACCGTCATTATACTTTTGAAGAAGCCAAAAACATTGTAAAAACAGGTCTTACACCAATGGGTGAAGAGTACCTGGGGCTTCTTCAGGAAGGTTTCGACAACCGCTGGATCGATGTATATGAAAATGAAGGAAAGCGCAGCGGTGCCTATTCCTGGGGCGTTTATGGCTGCCATCCCTATGTATTATTAAACTTCCACGGAACCTTAAACGATGTATTTACACTGGCTCACGAAATGGGACATTCTATCCACACCTGGTACTCCAATAAGAACCAGTCTTATACCTACAGTGGCTATAAGATCTTTGTGGCAGAGGTAGCGTCCACCTGTAATGAGGCCCTTCTGATCCGTCATTTATTAAAGAACAGCAAGGATAAACAGGAAAAGGCTTATTTATTAAATTATTTCCTGGAAAGCTTCAGGGGAACCTTATTCCGCCAGACCATGTTTGCAGAATTTGAGCAGAAGGCCCATGAGATGGCAGCAGCAGGAGAGAGCATGACTTCCCAGAGCCTTTGCAGTATCTATAAGAAGTTAAACGAAGATTATTTCGGTCCCGATACAGTGATCGATCCTGAGATCCAGTATGAATGGGAGCGGATCCCTCATTTTTATACACCATTTTATGTATATCAGTATGCTACCGGCTTCTCTGCAGCCATTGCTATCAGTAAGAAGATCTTTAACGGAGAGCTAGGCATTTTAGAGGGATACAGGAAATTCTTAAGCGGCGGCTGCTCTGATACGCCAATCGAGCTGTTAAAACTGGCAGGCGTGGACATGTCCCATACCGGGCCGGTAGAAGAGGCTCTTAAGTTCTTTGAGGAGCTTTTAAATGAGTTTGAGGAGTTGGCGTAACCACAGGCACAGGGAAATCTGCCCGCAGTGCCAAGTTTTCTTGAAGAAATGCGGTATCTATGTTAGAATTAGGATAATCATTCAGAACGACCAGTTTTGGATCAATGGAAATACCTGTAATGAATGTACAAAATGTACGATAAACCAAGGAGGAACATTATGATCAGTCAGTTAATCGAAAAAATCCAGAAGACAAAAGCTCCCATTTGCGTAGGCTTAGACCCAATGCTTTCCTATGTGCCAGAGCACATTGTAAAAAAGGCATTTGATGCTTACGGTGAGACCTTAGAGGGGGCTGCAGAAGCTATCTGGCAGTATAATAAAGAAATCATTGATAATACTTATGACCTGATCCCGGCAGTAAAGCCACAGATCGCCATGTACGAGCAGTTTGGTATTGAAGGATTAATGGTTTATAAGAAAACTGTAGATTACTGCCAGGAAAAGGGTCTGGTAGTTATCGGTGATGCAAAGAGAGGCGATATCGGCTCTACTTCCGCAGCATATGCAACTGGACATCTGGGCAAAGTACAGGTAGGTTCCAAGTCCTACAGTGGTTTTGCTACTGATATGCTGACTGTAAATCCATATCTTGGAACAGATGGTGTAAAGCCTTTCGTAGATGCATGCAATGCAAATGATAAGGGAATCTTCGTTCTGGTAAAGACCTCCAATCCTTCCAGCGGTGAGTTCCAGGACAAACTGATCGACGGCCGTCCTCTTTATGAATTAGTAGCTGAAAAGGTAGTAGAATGGGGCAACATGTCTATGGACGGAACCTACAGCAACGTAGGCGCAGTAGTAGGCGCTACCTATCCGGAAATGAGCAAGATCTTAAGAAAACTGATGCCGCATACCTATTTCCTGGTACCAGGATATGGCGCACAGGGCGGTACTGCAGCAGACTTAAAGCACTGCTTCAATGAAGATGGTTTAGGCGCTATTGTAAACTCATCCAGAGGTATCATTGCAGCTTATCGTCAGGAAAAATACAAACAGTTTGGTCCGGAGCATTTTGCAGAAGCTTCCAGACAGGCAGTTATGGATATGGTTGCTGATATTAACAGCGTACTGTGATCAACGATGGATCATGATCAACAACTTACTGTGATTCATAACTTACTGCGATAAACAGGCAAGAAATAAAAAGGTTGGAAAAACAACATGGCAAAATTGAAAATGACAGCTGCTGTTACCTCACAGGTACAGCTGGCAGAAGGAATCTATGATTTAAGACTGGCTGCGGGTGAGATCGCAGCCCAGGCTGTGCCTGGACAGTTTGTATCCCTTTATTCCAAAGACGGATCCAGACTGCTTCCAAGACCTATCAGCCTTTGTGGTATTGATAAAGAAAAGGGCGAGCTGCGCCTGGTATACCGTGTAGCAGGAGCAGGAACAAAGGAATTTTCTGCTCTGGCAGCGGGAGATACCATTGACGTATTAGGGCCTTTGGGAAATGGTTTCCCATTATTAGAAGGAAAGAAAGCATTTTTGATTGGCGGCGGCATCGGTATTCCGCCAATGCTTCAGCTTGCAAAAGCATTAAATGCAGTAAACGGTGCTGAAATGGTACAGTCTGTGATCGGCTACCGCGACAGCCATATGTTCTTAAAAGAGGAATTTGAAGCATATGGTTCTGTAACTGTTGCTACAGAAGACGGCAGCGTGGGAACGAAGGGAAATGTATTAGATGCCATCCGTGAAAATGACCTGAAAGCAGATGTGATCTATGCCTGTGGACCAACTCCTATGCTTCGTGCATTAAAGGCATACAGCCAGGAAAAGGGCATTCTCTGCTACTTATCCATGGAAGAAAAAATGGCCTGCGGCATTGGTGCCTGTCTGGCATGCACCTGCCAGACAAAGGATGTGGACGAACATTCCCAGGTACATAATAAGCGTATCTGTAAGGATGGCCCCGTATTCCTGGCAGAAGACATTGAACTGTAAAGTACAGTAAAAATTGCCCGGATCAAAACGGGCGGACATGTGAGAAAGCAGGAGGCAGGACCGAATTATGAATATGAGTGTAAAGATCGCCGGAGTGGAATTTAAAAATCCGGTTATGGAAGCGTCCGGCACCTTTGGTTCCGGTATGGAATACAGCGAGTTTGTTGACTTAAGCCGTCTTGGGGCTGTTGTCACAAAGGGCGTGGCAAATGTGCCCTGGCCTGGAAATCCAACACCAAGGATCGCAGAGACCTATGGCGGCATGATCAATGCCATTGGCCTGCAGAACCCAGGTATTGATGTATTCGCAAAGAGAGATATTCCATTTTTAAAGAAATATGATACCAAGATCGTAGTGAATGTGTGCGGAAAGACTACAGAAGACTATATCGATGTAGTAGAGCGCCTAGGAGATGAACCGGTAGATATGCTGGAGATCAACATTTCCTGCCCAAATGTAAAAGAGGGCGGCATTGCCTTCGGTCAGGCTCCTAAGGCAGTAGAAGCCATTACAAAGGCAGTAAAAGCCCATGCAAAACAGCCGGTTGTTATGAAATTAAGCCCGAACGTAACTGATATTACAGTTATGGCAAAGGCGGCAGAGGCAGGCGGTGCAGATGCCATCTCCCTGATCAATACTTTAACTGGCATGAAGATCGATATCAACCGCAGAACCTTCGCAGTTGCCAACAAAACAGGCGGACTTTCCGGTCCGGCTATCCGTCCGGTAGCTGTACGTATGGTTTATCAGGCAGCCCAGGCAGTAAAAGTGCCGATCATCGGTATGGGCGGTATCTGCAACGCAGATGATGCACTGGAGTTTATCCTTGCAGGAGCAACTGCAGTAGCTATTGGTACTGCAAACTTCCATGACCCATATGCAACTGTTAAAACAGTAGAAGGCATTAAGGCATATATGGAAAAATATGGAATTGAAGACATCAACGAACTGATCGGTGCAGTAAGATAGTAAAACAGTTGGATAAAAGATTTGGAAAAAATTGGAAAAAATAAGGAGGGCATTACCATGGAAAGCTATAAGCAGGAATTTATTGAATTTATGGTAGAGAGCAATGTATTAAAATTTGGAGATTTCACATTAAAGAGCGGAAGAAAGTCCCCATTCTTTATGAACGCAGGTGCATATGTAACAGGTACTCAGTTAAAGAAATTAGGTGAGTACTATGCAAAGGCAATCCACGACAACTTTGGATTGGATTTTGACGTACTCTTTGGACCGGCTTACAAGGGTATTCCGTTAAGCGTTGCTACTACTATGGCGATCAGCGACCTGTACGGAAAGGATATCCGTTACTGCTCCAACCGTAAGGAAGTAAAGGACCACGGTGATACCGGCATCCTGTTAGGAAGCAAGATCAAAGATGGCGACCGCGTTATGATCATTGAGGACGTTACCACTTCCGGTAAGTCCATTGAAGAGACCTTCCCGATCATCAAGGCTCAGGGTGATGTAGAGATCAAGGGTCTCATCGTTTCCTTAAACCGTATGGAGCGTGGAAAAGGAACCAAGAGCGCATTAGACGAGATCAAAGATCTGTATGGCTTCCCAACTGCAGCAATCGTTACCATGGCAGATGTAACAGAGTGCCTTTACAATAAGGAATGCAACGGTCAGGTAGTAATTGATGATAAGATCAAGGCAGCTCTTGATGCATATTATGAGCAGTACGGCGCAAAGAACGAATAAAAGCCGGAGGTAGCAGCAATATGGAGAGAGTATATAAAACAATGAAGATCACAGGAGCCGGCTGTATTGCAGCAGGTGTTGTGATCCTGGTGACAGGCCTTGTGGTAGGCATTATTTCCATTGTCAATGGAGCGCTGCTTTTAAAACGCAAATCCGAAATTGAATTTTAGGATGCGGGGTCACAGATGATCAGAAACACAACTAAACGCCAGAAGATGGGATGGGTACTGTTTATACTGTACCTGTGCCTTCTGGCGTATTTCATGTTTTTTTCAGAGTCATTCGGACGGACTGATACAGACAGGGGCTATGCCTATAACCTGATCCTTTTTAAAGAGATCAGCCGTTATTTTAAATATTATAATGTTCTGGGATTCCCATTGTTTATGATCAATATAGTGGGAAATATCGTTGCTTTTGCACCCTTTGGGTTCTTTCTGCCGGTCATCAGCAGAAGAAGTAAAAAATGGTATAATACAGTGACCTTTGGATTTACCTGGAGCCTGATCTTAGAAACGCTGCAGCTTATATCCAAAGTGGGCAGTTTTGATGTAGATGACCTGTTCCTTAATACACTGGGAGCAGCTTTCGGCTTTGGCTGTTACTGTCTGGTACAGCATGTACGGTTACGTTACAGGAGGAAAATACATTGAGACAGATCGGAAACAAGGTTTCCTATGTGAAAAATCCCCTTGCAAAGAACAGTTTTTACTGTCTGGGTCTGGGGATCGCCTCCCTTCTTTTAGGTGCCTTAAGTATGTATTTTTCGGTTAAAAATGCAGGACAGGGGGGCTTGAATACAGGAGCCTACGGATTTTCCAGTATGGCAGCAGCCATTATGGGGCTCTGGTATGGCATCCTTTCCTTTACAGAAGATGACTGTAATTATATTTTAGCCAGGATCGGGATGGCTTTAGAAGGGATCATCCTTCTTATCTGGGTCATTATTATATTTACCGGTATATTCAGGTAAAATGATACCAGGGGTTAAAAGGTCAGAAATCCAACGCAAGCTTGCTTGCAGGCGGATTTATGAACTTGGGACCCACAAAAACATGAGTAAGTAGCCATTTTTTGAAGAAAAATGAGCGAATTACGAATGTTTTTAGGATTGCGGGAGTGCAAAGCACGTAGCAATCCGGTATCAAAGGGGTAAAATATAAGTATTACAGCAGGCAGATGCGGATGTACAAGGAGGGAATATAGTTTATGGATTACAGAACAATTTTACAGGAAGAAAACGATGCCGTAAGAGAACGGCTGGAACTTTCCATGGAGCGTGTGGCAGCCATGGGAGAAGATGATATCCGGCAGCCTTACGGCAATTATTTTAGATGCGTTTCCCACTTTATCTTAATGATGGGGGAACTGGTAAAAGAAAGAGAAGAGGGAAAAAAGCTTTCTCTCGCCCAGTTACAGGAACGAAATCACAGACTTTATGAGGATATTTTACCGGAACATTATGAGGAAAGCTTTGCAAACCCGGACTATGCAGTAAAAGAGCTGGGAGAAGGCTACGGACAGATCTTATCTGCTCTTTATACAGAGATCCGGGGTGACATTGTGTATGCCTTTGAAATGCGCCTGGAAAATATCACTATCTTAAACGAAGTCTTTTTAGAGGTATATAATCTGTTTGTCCAGGCCTGGGAAGAAGGAACCGACCGGCCAAAAGAGCAGCAGATCAAGGATGCTTTTTACTGGTATGTCAGTGATTATTCAGACCTGATGCTTCCATGGCGGATCAGAGAAGGACTGGATCCGAAGCTTTCTTTTGTAAAAGATATTATCATGGAAAGTGACTTAAATGACCTTTCCTATTTATATGAATTTGGTGAGTATATCTCAGAGTCTGAGTTAAAGCTGGCTGCTTTTATGAACACACTTCCTCAGGAAACTGTGGATAAAATGGCAGACACCTATACAGAAGGTTATCGCAAGGGCTTTTCTGTTATGGGAAGAGACATTACCAAAAAGAAGACTGTGGTTGTAGAATATCAGCTTGGCTTTGAGCGGATGATCCGCAAAGCAGTGGAAAATTTCCAGCAAATGGGACTGGAACCAATCTTCTACCGGGCTGCTGTAGAGTCCTTAAACCGCAGACCAAACGGCAAAAGGGGCTATTTTGGTGCTTCTGCCAACAAACAGTATGATTATGACCACCGCTATGACAATGCTCTTTATATGGGTAATGCCTTTAAAGAGAGAAAACTTTCTATTTTAAAGGCTGCTTATGAGCAGTACAGTGAACTGGCTTCCTGGTGCGCTGGTCCTGCTGTAGTAGAGACCTTCGGGGAAGAAGGATTTACACCGGTAAATAAGAAGACGGCACTTGCTTTAAATGATCATCAGCAGGAGCTGACCTTAGCTTATGCAAATGAGTCGCGCCAGATCATCAACCAGTATATGCCGGGAGATGAGACCAGCTTTACCATTATCGCATTCCCTAAGCCGGAGATCGGACCGAATTTCGAGGAGATTTTCCGTGAGACCATTGCCATTAACACACTGGACTACGAAAAATACCAGAAGATTCAGCAGAAGCTGATCGATGCTTTAGATAAGGCAGATCATGTGGAGATCACATGGCGGGACGGAAATGAAACTTCTATGAAGGTGCAGCTTCATACACTGGTGGAT
>JBNMGK010000064.1:0-10577 GCA_050872205.1 Enterocloster sp. | reverse complement strand
GGGTATTTGTAGGAGAAGCACTGAAGAAATATTTAGGTTAATGTACAGCGGGAGGTTATTATGGAAAAGGTGTCAAAAGCGAAATTGTTTGCAGTAGCCATGGGGGCCATGCTGATGATGCTGGGAGGCGGTGTTGTTGCCAATTCCATGACCTATTTTATTACACCGGTCACGGAGTCTCTTGGCTGTACAAAAGCACAGTTTTCTATTTACTATACCATTATCACAGCATGCACGGCAGTAATGTCTCTGATGATGAACCGGTTTTTAAAGAAGCTGGGGCTGCGTAAGGCTTTTATTATCAGTAGTATCGGCGTAACGGCAGGATATCTTATCCTGTCCCGTGCCGCAAATTTAGGAATGATCTATGCAGGAGCCGGTCTCATCGGCATCTGCCAGACCTTTGTGGTAGTGCCAAGTGTGAATGTAATTAATGCCTGGTTTACAAGAAATCATGGTCTGGTAACAGGATTTGCCATGTCAGCAACTGGTTTTGGCGGTCTGATCATGGGCGCGATCATGCCAACTATGGTAGCAGGGATCGGCTGGCGGGCCGGTTATATGACTTATGCAGGGATCTGGCTGACTATTTCTATTGTTGTAAATATCCTGGTAGGAGGAACCCCTCTTTACCAGGAAAAAGAAGGAGAAGCATCGGCTGCGTCTGAGGATCAGGAAAAGAGCAGCAGGGAGTATAAGGCCCTTCTTAAGACTCCTTCTTTCTGGGGACTGATGATCACCGGCTTTTTCGCCTCAGGTGTCAGCATGATCGCCCAGCATTTGTCGGTACATCTGGAAATGCGTGGACTGGATATTGTGATGATCAGCGCAGTTATGGGTATCTGGAGCCTGATGCTTGGTTTATTTAAGATTGCTGAAGGCTATCTTTACGATAAGCTGCCGGAGCGTGCTTTTGTAGGAGCTACCATGTTTTTTGGGGCAGTTGGCTATCTGGCCCTTTGCGGCAGAGGAATGGCATGGCTGATGTTAGGCGTGGTTGGATATGCCTGGGGCGCTGCCAGCAATACAGTACTGTATCCCCTGATCATGCGCAGGCTCTACGGAAAAGAACTTGCAAGTGCTACCTGGGGCATCTGCTATGCGGCATTTATGGCAGGTGGCGCTGTATGGACCCCTGTTTACGGCGGTGTATTTGATATGACCGGAAGCTATAATCCGGCATTGATCGTTTCAGGAGTGATCCTTGTATTCAGTACGATCTATGTGGCAGCCCTTTTAGGGAGAAAGGCAAAAAATGGAAAATAGGGGAAAATATAATGAAAAAAAGGAGCGGATCGGCTATCTGGGCTTAGGTTCCATGGGTTTTCCTATCTGTTATGGCCTGTATAAAAGCGGCTACACCATGGTTTTACCTCTTTACCGCAAAGAGTCATCCCAGAAAAAGGGATTTTCAGATCTGGCACCGGATCCGGAAACGAAAACGAGACTGTTTGATGAGATGCTGGCAAATGGCGCTGTGGGCGCGGTGGACCAGGCAGAACTGATCGCAGCCAGTGATGTAATGGTACTTTCCCTGCCAACTTCCACACAGGTAGAAGAGGTGGTTTTAGGACCAGACGGGATACTGGAAAAGGGAAAAGCCGGGATGTTAGTGATCGACCTGACTTCCGGTGATCCTGAGATCTCCAGGAAACTTGCCGGTGAACTGAAAAAGAAAGAGATCCATTTTATTGACTCCCCTATGAGCGGCGGCGTTCAGAAGGCCGCAGCCCAAACGCTGACTTTAATGGTAGGCGGAGACAAAGAAGCATTTGAGAAAAACAGGGAGATTTTTGATACCATTGGGGATCCGGAGCATGTATATTATCTGGGGCCAAGCGGCGCAGGAGATACTTTAAAATGTGCCAACAATTTCCTTTCCGCCTGCTGTGCCGTGGCGACTACAGAAGCCTTGGCTGTAGCTGCAAAAGCGGGGATCGACCCGAAAATGGCAGTAGAAGTCATCGACAGCAGCGGCGGACGAAGTCATGCCACTGCCTACAAATATCCTAAACTGATGTTTCCGGATAAGCCATGGAATTTTACCGTGGATCTGATGCGCAAGGATATTAACTTATTTAATGAGTCTGCAAAGACACTGAAGGTTCCCGCCTTCCTTTCCGGTACCCTATACCAGCTCTGGAGCGTCCCCTCTGCCCAGGGCAAAGGAAATGAAGACTGTCTGAATGTGTTTAAGATGTACGAAGACTGGTGCGGAGTGAAGCTTTGCGGGATCCATGAGAAAGAATGAAGAAATGTAATACAAGAGCGTAACTTAGAAGTGCCAAGCCATGGGAGATGACCTGTGGTCTGGCACTTTTTTGCTGCCATGCAGCGGAATATATTCCCGTAATATATTCTTAAGAAAAAACACCCTTGTATAATTCATAAGATAATGCTATCTTAAGTGTATCACAACTGTATTAATATAATTAGTACAGTCAATACAATTCATACAGTGAAAACAGTTCAGGTGTTTTCGTTCATGAATTGCGTGAACAGGAACAGGATAAACAGCAGAAAGGAGAGACAGAACATGATCGTGCTGGATTACAGGGACCGGCGTCCGCTGTACGAGCAGGTGACGGAGAAGTTGGAAGAGCTGATGTTTACCGGCGTACTGCCGCCGGACAGCCGGCTGCCTTCGGTGCGCAGTATGGCAACAGAGCTTTCCATTAATCCCAATACCATTCAGAGAGCCTACGCGGAATTAGAGCGCCAGGGCTATATTTACTCCATTCAGGGAAAAGGAAGCTTTGTTTCAGACGGAAGACACCTTGCAGAAGGGATGCGAAAGGACTGGGAAAAACAGTTTGAGGCAGCCATAGAAGAAGGACTGCGCATTGGTGTCAGTTTTAAGGATATGATAAAAATATTAGAAGAAAAGGAAGGAGGCAGGACAGATGCTTAAGGCAATGAACCTGACAAAAACCTTTGATGATCTGGTGGCAGTGGACCACATTAACGCAGAGATCAAAAGCGGCTCTGTATTTGGCCTGATCGGAACAAATGGAGCCGGTAAATCCACATTCCTGCGTCCGGCTGCCGGGATCCTGAAGGCAGACGAGGGACATGTGACCATAGACGGAGAAGAGGTTTTTGAGAATATAAAAGCAAAGAAAAAGTTTTTCTATATTCCGGACGATGCTCATTTTTTCAGCAATGCGTCCCCTCTTGATATGCTGGAGTATTACAGTGTTGTGTATGAACGTTTTGATAAAGAACGTTTTCATAAATTAATGGGTAATTTTGGCCTGGATGAAAAGCGGAAGATCCATACTTTTTCCAAGGGCATGAAAAAACAGGTATCTGTGATCCTTGGCATCTGTTCTAATACGGATTATCTCTTCTGTGATGAGACCTTTGACGGACTTGACCCGGTAATGCGCCAGGCAGTAAAGAGCATTTTCGCAGCAGAGATCGAAGACAGGAACATGACCCCTGTGATCGCCTCCCACAACCTGCGGGAACTGGAAGACATCTGTGACCATGTGGGACTGCTGCACAAAGGCGGTATCCTTCTTTCTAAGGACTTAGACGATATGAAGTTAAATATCCACAAGATCCAGTGTGTATTAAAAGAAGGAATGACAGCAGATGACTTAAAGGGCCTTCAGATTCTTTCAAGCGAAGGCAGAGGAAGGCTTTTGACCCTTACAGTGCGGGGTACCAGAGAAGAAGCAGAACGTATTATGACTCAGTATGAGCCTGTATTTTTTGAATGTATCCCCTTATCCTTAGAGGAAATATTTATCAGTGAAACGGAGGTGGCAGGTTATGACATCCGCAAGCTTATTTTTTAAACTGCAAAAAGAAGATCTGAAACGCAGGATCTGGGTCATTGCCCTGCTGTTTTTAGGGTTTTTCTTTGCCTATCCTGTAAACCTGGCGCTGATCATGGAAAATGCCGCAAACAGCCAGTTTGCCATGTACAATGGTTACACGCCTTTAGTGGATACCGGAACGCCGGAGTATCTGGCGAAAGTGCTGGAGTATAAGACAAAAGCAGTTGTGGATCTTGTTTCCTATGGAAACTTTATGCCTTTGTTTATCATGGTAACAGCAGCAGTAGTGGTAGGAGCGGCCGGTTTTGCCTATCTCCACAATCAGAAAAAGGTGGATTTTTACCACAGTCTTCCTGTAAGAAGGGAAATGCTGTATCTGGTATATCATATGGATGGGATCCTGATACTGGCAGTCACCTATCTTATCCACCTTTTAGTGCTTACAGCGGCAGCTGCTGCATACGGCGTAAGCCCGGCAAAGTTTGTAGGGCCTATGCTCTTTGGCTTTTTTATGAACCTGCTGTATTACATTGTTACATATGAGACAGTTATTGTGGCAATGATGATGACGGGAAAGATCATTGTGGGACTTTTAGCCACAGCTGTATTTTTCAGTTTTTTTCCGGCAGTAGGCGCACTGATTGAAGGCTTTGAAAATATATTTTTCATTACAGCCAACCAGGTGCCACATGAAGACCTTTTTGACATGTTGGGACATTTATCTCCTGTGGGCGCTTATATTCTTTCTGTGGCGGATGTTTATGACGGAAAGGCAGTTGCAGCTGCCCAGATCCTGGGAGTTCTGATGGCAATCTTTGCAGGAGGCATCCTGGGGCTGGAACTTTACAGAAAACGTCCTATGGAAGCTGCAGGAAAGGCTATGGCCTTTAAGAAGACCATGGCACCGATCCGCATTCTCATTGTCCTTGCAGCCGGTATGGGAACCTCCATGTTCTTCTGGACCTTACAGAGCCGCCTGCGCTGGGGACTGTTCGGAATGGTAGTTGGTGTTCTTTTAGCCCACTGCATTATTGAGATCATTTACCAGGCTGATTTTAAGAAGCTGTTTTCCCATAAACTGCAGTTGCTGGGCTGTGTGGCAGCAGGTGTCCTGTTTTTCTTATCCTTCCGCTATGACTGGTATGGCTATGACCGTTTTATCCCGGAAGAGGGAAATATCGCATCTGCAGGACTGGAACTTTCTATTGATGAAAATTTCTTAAACTGGTATGCCCATGCAGTAGAAGAAGACGGTAAGTGGGTGGTGAAACATACCAGCAATGATGATTTTGTGAAAGCTCATATGCAGCTGACGGATACAGATACGGTATTAGCCATTGTAAGAGAAGGCGCAGCACAAATGGCAGAGGAACGGAAAACCCGTTTTGACCAGTCTTATGGAATATCCGTAGCAAGAACAGCAGATGTGGTCGTTCAGGAAACTGCCGCTGCAAATACGGTTTCTGTGATCGGCGGGGCTGACGGCCCTACATCTATCTTTGTCGCAGGAAAAGTGGGGGACGGAGAAAGTGATCCTCTGGAGAAAGATATTAACATTTCTGTAAATGTATTTTATAACTTAAAGAACGGTAAAAAGACGGGAAGACGTTATAATGTATCTTTAAACAGCATTATGAGTGCATATGATACTCTGTATGCTTCAGAAGAATACAAAAAGGGCCTGTATCCTGTTTTTGAAGAGAACACAGGCGAACTTTCAAAAGTGAGCTACAAAGAAGCAGGAAGTATCTGGTACCAGACACAGGACAGTACTGTGGCAGAAGAGGTGTTAAAAGCATACCAGGCAGACCTTCTTGCCCAGACTGTGGCAGACAGAAGAAAAGAAGACCCGGTAGGAAGTCTGTTATTTATAGATAAGAACATGTCTGCTTTCTTACAGCAGCAGGGCTACTGGAAAGAGGTTATGGAGATGCCTGTAAATGTTATGGAAGGCGGTTTTGAGTCCGGATATTATTATGACGGTGATTATACTTATGATGTAGCAGATGATTACTGCGTTTCCTGGCCGGTTTATCCTTCTTTTAAGAATACAATGGAAGTTTTAAAGAAGCAGTCTGTTGAGCCGGGAAGCTATATGACGGCAAAAAACATCCAGAGTATACGCATCGACCTGCAAAGCCTGTATGTAGGTGAAGAAGGCGCCATAAGACTTCCACAGGGAGATGAATTAGAAAAGCTGAAAAAAGAAAATCCTCATTATTCTGAACAGGGACGTTTAGATATTACGGATCCTGAGGAGATCGCAGAGCTTATAGGGGCATGCCAGGAAAGCGCTTTGGCAGATAATAATGGCCTTTGCAGCAGCTTCGCTGGAGATGAAGATTTGTTTGTCTACGTGACAATGAAAAATGGAAGCCAGATCAGGGTCAACTTAGACCTTAAAAAACTGACTTCCAGAGGAAAAGAGTTATTTACAGGAATTCCTGTAGCTTTTTAATAAAATGCAGATATCCGGTCTATACCCGGATAACCGTTGAAAATTATGAATGACAGCCGGAACAGCCGCTGCATCCGCCGGAAACACTTCCAGGGCCAAATACCTGGTCGTGAAGCTTTCTTCCCGTTGGTGTGGCGGCTAATCCGCCTTCTGCGGTCTCTTTTAAGGCTGGTGACATGGCATCGCCTACCCGTTTCATGGACCAGATCACCTCGTCAGCCGGGATGGCGCTGTCAATGCCTGCAAGAGCCATTTCCGCAGCTACAAAGGCACCGGCTACACCAGAGGCATTGCGCTTGATGCAGGGGATCTCCACCAGACCTGCTACGGGGTCACATACAAGGCCAAGGATATTTTTTAAGGCAATGGCAACTGCCTGGGAGACCATATGGGGAGTTCCGCCTGCCAGCTCTGTAATAGCGGCGGCAGCCATGGCAGCAGCAGAACCGCATTCTGCCTGACATCCGCCCTGGGCGCCTGCTAAAGAGGCATTGTTTGCAATGACCATGCCTACGGCAGAGGCTGTAAAAAGAGCCATAACGCAGTCATGGTCGGAATATCCTTTTTCCTCCTGCATGGTGATCAGGGCAGCGGGAAGGATGCCGCAGCTTCCGGCAGTAGGGGCAGCTACGATACGACCCATGGAAGCGTTTAATTCAGAAACAGCCAGTGCCCGGTAGAGAGCGCCGGAAAGGAAGGAGCCGGTCAGACTTTGGCCGCTTTCACTGTAGCGGCGCAGCTTAAAGGCATCACCCCCTGTAAGACCACTGGTACTTTTTAAATGTTCGTCACAGCCAGGTTCAATACATTCCTTCATAACCTGGAAATTAGAAGCCATTTTTTCATATACGGTCTTTTCATCCAGTTCCATTTGCTGTGCCTGCTGGCTCAGTACCAGGGCTGAAACGGGAAGGCCGCTTTTTTCTGCCGCCTGGATAATGGAGGCAACAGAAGAGTAGTTAAAATCAGTATTCATGTAAGAAAAACCTCCTGTTGATCTGTAAAATACATTTTATATCCATGAAATCCACCAGATCCATTAAATAGGCTGCAGCATAGTGCTGGAATAGATATTGGGAAGGGTATTGATCTTTTCATTGATCTTGGGGCTTGGCTTTCCGTCCAGTTCAATGGTCATTACCGCTTCGCCGCCTTTTTTCTGTCTGGAAAGACGGAAATTGCAGATGTTGATGCCTTCTTCTGCCATGACCTCTGTTACAGCAGCAATGGTACCAGGGGCATCTTTGTGAAGGACAATAAGGGTAGAGTACTGTCCTGTAAGGGAAACCTCCATGCCATTGACTTCTGTTACCAGGATATTTCCTCCGCCGATACTGGAGCCAAGAAGTGACACCTGGCGGCCGTCAGCGTCTGTTAAAGTAACTTTTGCAGTGTTTGGATGGGCACCGTCAATGTCTCCTGTAGAAATGTGTACTTCCAGCCCGGCTTCTTTTGCCAGCTCCGGTGCCTGGCGGATGCGTACGTCATCGGTAGCCATTCCCATAATCCCGGCGATCAGGGCTTTGTCTGTACCATGGCCTTTGTAGGTCTTGGCAAAGGAACCGTGAAGGAGGATATCTGCTTTTACAGCAGGTTTCCCCAAAAGGGTCCGTGTGATGCGGCCGATCCTTGCAGCGCCGGCTGTATGGGAACTGGACGGGCCGATCATAACAGGACCGAGTATATCAAATACGTTCATAGGTACACCTTCTTTTTCGTGAAATTTTTATTAAGGCTATTGTTAAAAGTATACATTAAAATGTAATAAAAAACAACGCTCCATATATATTGACAATCAGGGACTTCAAGGATAAAATCAAGGGAAGCAATGTGCAGAACATTTGAAACAGTAACGTCCATGTCTGAAAGAGAGGAGATAAGTCATGAGACCTTGGGAGAAAAACATTCGTCAGGTAGTTCCCTATGTACCGGGAGAACAGCCTGCAGGAGATAAGATCATAAAATTAAATACAAATGAAAACCCATATCCACCGGCTCCGGGAGTAAAAAAGGTGTTAGAGGATATGGATGCAGACCGCCTGCGCAAATATCCGGATCCTACAGCATCCATTCTTGTAAAGGAACTGGCTGCCTATTATGGTCTGGGCGAGGATCAGGTCTTTGTAGGAGTTGGCTCTGATGATGTTCTTGCCATGAGTTTCCTTACCTTCTTTAATTCAGATAAGCCGGTGCTTTTCCCGGATGTGACCTATTCTTTCTATAAAGTGTGGGCAGATCTGTTTAAAGTACCATTTGAGACACCTGCTTTAAAAGAAGATTTTACCATTGATACAAAAGATTATGTAAAAGAAAACGGCGGTGTGATCTTCCCCAACCCTAACGCGCCTACTGGTGTGTATATGCCTTTAGACCAGATCGAGGAGATCTTAAAAGCAAACCAGGATGTAGTAGTCATTGTAGATGAGGCCTATGTGGATTTTGCAGGACCTTCTGCACTGGAGCTGTTGGAAAAGTACGAAAATCTCCTGGTAGTTCAGACCTTCAGCAAGTCCCGTTCCATGGCAGGTATGCGCATTGGCTTTGCAATGGGTCATCCAGATCTGATCAAAGCATTAAATGATGTAAAATATTCCTATAATTCCTATACCATGAACCTTCCGTCCCTTCTTGCAGGTGTGGAAGCGGTAAAGGATAAAGAATATTTTGAAAGCACCTTAGCCAAGATCGTAGCTACCAGGGAACGGTCCAAGAAGCGTCTTACAGAACTGGGATTTACCTTCCCGGATTCCCGGTCCAATTTTATCTTCGCCTCTCATAAAACAGTTCCGGCAAGAGAGATATTTGAAGCATTAAAGAAAGAACAGATCTATGTGCGTTATTTTAACACACCAGGTCTGGATAACAGTCTTCGTATCTCTATTGGAACAGATGAAGAAATGGATACCTTATTCCGGTTTTTGGAGGCATTTTTACCTAATGCCTGAAAGGAAGATGAGTGAATGGAGAAAAAGATCCTGCGTCTGATACTAAGGATCCTGCTGCCTGCGTCCGGATGGCTTCTTTTGTGCTTTTTCGGACCCAGGCTTCTGAAGTTTTTCATGCCCTTTGTGATCGGCTGGCTGATCTCCATGCTGGCTAATCCTCTGGTGCGTTTCCTTGAGAGAAAGCTATGCCTGGTGCGAAAACACAGTTCTATGGTGATCGTGGCAGGAGCCTTGGCTCTGGTCATTGGTCTTATTTATCTGGCTGTGTCAAATGGTGCCAGGCTTTTGTGGTCTTTTACGAAAGATCTGCCTGGACTTTACGCAGGAATTGAGGCAGAGGTACAGGAAAGCTTACGGCGCCTGGAAGCTTTATTTGCTTATGCGCCAGCCAGTTTCCGGGTAAGCCTGGAAAATCTGGGAGATAACCTGGGAAACAATCTGGGAGATTTGGTTGGGAAAATGGCAGGTTCCATTGCCCCGCCTACAGTAGAGGCGGCAGGAGCAGTGGCGAAAATGATCCCTTCCATGCTGGTGTATTCCGTTGTCACTGTATTGTCCGCGTATTTCTTTATTGCAGACAGGGACCGGATCATGGCATTTCTGCGAAGCCATATGCCGGAATGGGCAAAAAGCTACAGCCAGTATATGAGGACGGAAGCGCGCCGACTGATTGAAGGTTATTTCATTGCCCAGTTTAAGATCATGGGCGTGGTATGGCTGATCCTTACAGCGGGATTTTTTGTCCTGGGAGTGGGCTATGGCCTGTTGTGGGGCTTTTTGATCGCGTTTTTGGATTTTCTGCCTGTATTTGGAACAGGAACGGCCCTGATCCCCTGGGGGATCGTGAAGCTGTTAAGAGGAGAATATGCCTTTGCTGCAGGACTTTTGCTCATCTATGTGCTGACCCAGGTGATCCGACAGGTAGTACAGCCAAAGTTAGTGGGAGACAGTCTGGGATTAAATCCCATGCTGACGCTGTTTTTACTGTATCTGGGATTTAAGGTAAAAGGGATCGCGGGAATGATCCTGGCAGTGCCCTGTGGTATGTTTTTTATGAGCCTGTATCATTATGGTGCTTTTAAAAATATGACAGACAGCGCAAAAGAGCTGGCAGATATACTGAAGACATTTATGAATGAAAAATGATGTAACATTCAGTCATGCGATCTTCTTGTTTCCATATTCATGAAAACAAGAAGCATGCTGGGTTCATCATATGTTGATTTGAACGAGAAAGTGCTTATGCAAGCAAGCTTGCAACACGCTTTCTCATACAAATCAGCGCATGACTGAATTATTGTGATAATAACAGAAAGGTTTTTGACATAAAAATTATGGAAGAAAAAGAAAAGAAGGTTCCTGTAAGCCGCAGTAAGGCGGCTTTCAAAG
>JBNMGK010000395.1:0-2464 GCA_050872205.1 Enterocloster sp. | reverse complement strand
CTGTTCATTGATGAAATAATCCACCATATCCAGAGCGCCTGGAACTACTACCATAGGTATCTTGTGTTCTACAGCTGTCATCAGGCGGTTGTTTGCGCCTACGCAATATCCGCCAATGGTCTCGCAGGTGATCTCATGAAGAGTCATATCCAGTGCCACATCAATACGGCCTTCCCGCATCAGATTTTCCATACATCTTCCGCCAACGCCATTTGCGTGGAAGACTACATTTTCAAACAAACCGCTTTCTTCGATCATATGAAGAGCATTTTCTGTTCCCTTGGAAGTGATTCCAAGCTCTGTTGCTCCAAGAACCTTTTTGCCCTCTTCGCTTGGGAAGGTTGCAGCGTATTCAGCCAGCCCCATAGCTGCGCTGCACACGCTCTGGATCACGGTCTTTGTAATACTGTTCAGACCGGAAATATCGGCTACTGTATGCATAACGAAAATATCTTTGTCTCCTACATACTGTTCCATGGTCCTGCTGCCGCATGCCAGGGAAGACGCTACGATCTTCGGCACACCGAAAGGCAACGTTTTCATTGCCATTGCCGCCATTTTTGCGTTTTGTCCGCCTCCAATGGAAATAACAACATCAAATTTTCCTTCTGCGTATAACTGAGGAAGTACAAAGGCTGCAGCCTTGCTCATAACATCAATACTTGCGGCTTTTCCTAATGGATCGAAATCTTCCCATTCGATCCCATAGCGCTTTAATATCTCCACCGGTGTGATATCTGCCCCGTCTACCAGATTTTTGGTACTGATATCAATGATATAGGTGGAAAAGCCCTGTTTCTGGATCACAGATGCCGCATACAGGGTCTCTTTTTTCTTTGTATCCAAAGATGCGATCAACGCGATTGTTTTTGCCATACCCCTACCGTCCTTCTTCCGGTGCTTGCCGGAATGTGCTGTTATTTTCCAATGATCCTGCCAGATGCGATGAGATCGATCATTTCAGGTGCATGAGTAGGAAGAATGTATTCCTGGCTCTTTGCACGTTTCTTTAATTCTTCGATGCTGTGCCATTCTTCAACGATATTTACAAATCTGGAAGGTGGTGTAATATCATAGAAAATATCCGGGCATGGTTTTAAGTTGTCGTATGTAAAGATCAGGTCGCCGCAGCAGTGGAACTGGCCTTCTTTTGTATTTACAACTACGGTCTGATGTCCAACAGAGTGGCCTGGTGTAGGATATACGCTGATCCCGTCAAGAACTTCACATTCTCCGTCTAATAAAACGAATTCTCTTCCTTCCCACTGTGGGTGGATACCAAGATGTGGCTCTTCATAGGACTTGTAGTACAGAGGAATTGGATTTAAGGCAAATTCATATTCCTTTCTCTGTGCGTATAACTTCGCGTTCTTAAACATTGGGGTGTAATAAACATGATCCCAGTGTAAATGAGTGTAGATAATGTCGGTGATCTCATCACAGCTGATGCCCATTTTCTCTAACTGCTCATAGATCGCATAGCCTTCTGGCTGAACGGAACCTGGATGATGATACTTGTTGGCGATCTCAGTACTGGACATTCCGGTGTCGATGAGGATCTTCTTGTCTTCGCTCTGTACTAAGAATACAGTTACAGGAAGCTGAACGTTTCCTTCTACATCATAATACTTATGGGTGCTGTTGTGATACAGATAATTTGCCTTGTTGGAGTTTACCATTCCGGTGTTAATAGGTGTGATTGTGTATTCTTTCATAATGTTATTCCCCTTCTTTATATTATTTTATAGTTTTTACGCCCTCAGGCTTTTATTTTTTCAGCATTTCAAACTTCTTCTGTTCCCAGTTGATCAGGGAAGTTTCTTCGATCAGTTCTGCTGCCTGTCCTGCTTTTACAGCTGTCTTATCCATGGTTACGATTCCATGTCCTTTTAAGATCAGTGCCAGAAGTCCCGGATTTTTGTCGATCACCTCAAATACCTTCGGCAGCTCTTCTTCTGTTACTGCCTGGGTAGCTACATCTACAATAGGGATCGGATATTTTAACTTCAGCTCTGAATGCATGGTCACCAGGTCAACCTGGGAGAAATTCAGTGAATTTAAAATAGCATATGGGCTGTGGGTGTGGACAATACCACCGATCTGTGGATATCTCTTATACAGGTTTCCATGTAAGGTAGATTCTCTGGTAGGTTTTCCTCCCATGACTACATTTCCGTCAAAATCTGTGATACATAAGTTATCCTCTGTACATTGTCCATAGGAAAAGCCGCTTGGCTTTACGATCATCAGGTCTTCCCCTGGGATCCTGACACTTAAGTTGCCCCCTGTTCCTGTCTGGATACCACTTTCATAAGTACGCTTAGCTGCAGCCAGGAAATCATTTTTTGCATTTAAAAATGCTGTGTTCATACCTCTTCTCCTTTCGGTTTATTTTTATACCAATTTGTGTCTCTGTTTTATATACCAATATATACCGCATATGATTCTTTTTGTCAATAAGGTG
>JBNMGK010000523.1:0-1030 GCA_050872205.1 Enterocloster sp. | reverse complement strand
GTTATGAACTGAATGGGGATGATGCAGTTTTAACACCGGAAGTGGTAGTGGACAATAAGGGAGAAGCTTTTGAGGCAGAGGCTGTTGTTACTGTTTCTGACGCAGAAGGAAAAGAAGTTTTAAGCTATAAGAGAAGTATTTTCGTGGCAGGCGGACATGCAGGTTATACCTTAGAGCCGGAGACTCTGGCCGGAGTACATAAATGGAACATGGATGATCCATATCTGTACACGGTAAAAGTAGTTTTATCAAAGAAGGACGGCTCCTCCGTAGATACCCATACAGCACGTACCGGTTTCCGTACTGTAGAAGCAAAGCCGGAAGGTCTGTTTATCAACGGGGAAAAGGTAAAAGTAGTTGGCTTAAACCGTCATCAGTCTTTCCCATATGTTGGCTATGCTTTAGGAAAACGTGCCCAGGAAAAGGACGCAGAGATCTTAAAGGAGTTTGTAAATGTAAATACTGTCCGCACCTCCCACTATATGCAGTCTGAATACTTCTTAGACCGCTGCGATGAGATCGGACTTTTGGTATTCTCTGAGATCCCAGGCTGGGGATCTATTGGCGGAGAAGAGTTTAAGCGTGTCATGATGCTGGATATTGAGGCCATGATCATGACCCAGTATAATCATCCGTCTATCTTTATCTGGAGCATTCACATTAATGAGTCTCTGGATGATGATGAACTGTATACAAAGGCAAATGCCCTGGCTCACAGACTGGATCCGTCCAGACCGACTACCGGCGTGCGCTACATCAGCAACAGCCACTTATTAGAGGATGTTTATTCTCTTAATGACTTTACCTATTCTGACTGTGATCCGGACGCTACCAAGCTGTTCAGGGGCCGCCAGGAGGCAACAGGCCTCACTGAGCCGGTGCCATTTCTGATCACGGAATTTGCGGGAACTGCCTTCCCGACCAAGATGTGGGACAGCGCAGGTAAGCGCACCACCCATGCAAGAGCATATGCAAGGGTATTCAACCAGTCTGCACTGTCTAAGGAAATGATGGGTATCATCGGCTGGTG
>JBNMGK010000120.1:0-7181 GCA_050872205.1 Enterocloster sp. | reverse complement strand
TCAATGGTCCGCACCGTTGATTTCTTCATCTTTTTATTGCCGCAAAAGCTTTTAAAATCATGAGTTCCTGTAAGAAGGGTCGCTGCCTCTCTCATGGCTTCTACGTCCAGCCTTGTCCCCAGGGCATAATAATAATTTCTCTGGAAAACATCTTTCTTTGATCCCGTTTCCAGCTGATAGCAGTAGGTCTTTCTCACAGCAGAAAGGCGGCTGTGGAAACGTTCCGGAGCTGGTTCACAGGATAAAACAGCGATATCTTCCGGCAGGTACTCATTGATATAGTCCATGATCTCAGCCGGTGTTTTCTTTGAAATATTTTCCAGTTTTTCCCAGTCAATGTGAAAATTTGCCACCTGGCCTTTTGCATGAACTCCTGCGTCTGTACGGCCGGAACCATGGACCTCGATCTCTTCCCTGGTCATTTTAAATAGGATCTGTTCTAATTTTCCCTGAATGGTCTTATCTGTATTCCCCTGCTTCTGCCAGCCGTTGTATCTGGTTCCGTCATAGGCCATTACTACTTTATAATTCATCCTTTTTTCTCCTGTTTTTCCCATTTTTTTCCAAAACAGTCCATACTATTTTCATAAAACATACAGTAACTATGATCCCGGTAAAGATCCCCGCCATATCCAGCCATACATCGGATATCTGACCGGAGCGGCCTTCCACAAACAACTGGATCGTTTCGTCAATAAACGGCATAAAAAGGGCCGCTGTGACATTTGCTTTTAAGATCTTTGTACTAGAAAATACAGGCGCCATTCCAGCACCTGTATTCATCGCCATCAAAAATCCCAGTCCTGCATACTCTGTAAAATGGGCGGCTTTCCGCACCAGATGCTCTGTGAGCCACCGGGCGTCAATCCCGGCTCCTGCAAGGAAATTTTGGATCTTTATAAGAAAATATCCACTTTCCTTTGAGGATATGACCGCAGGCGTCAGGGAATTGCCATATATAAAACAGAGATATAGAAAGATCAGGATCTTCCATTTTTCTTTTTTCATGATCGTTTTCATGAAGTTTCTCATGCATTCTCCTTTGAGAAGATTCCGCTTTCATCTACTGCATGGATTGCACGCTCCAACGCTTCTCTGTCCTGTACCAGAGCCATACGCACAAATCCTTCGCCGGAAGGTCCGAAAGCACTTCCCGGAGTTACCATAACACCTGTCTTTTCTACCAGGTCCATAACAAAGGCCTCAGAAGACTCATACTGCTTCGGGATCGGAGCCCATACGAACATAGTTGCCACAGGACGGTCCATTTCCCAGCCAATGGAGCGGAAACCGTCACAGAGAATATCTCTTCTTGCCTCATAAGCCTTCATAGTATCATGAACACAGTCCTGGTCACCGGTCAGCGCTGCTACAGCTGCTGCCTGGATCGGCAGGAACATACCATAGTCCATGTTGGATTTTAACATTTTCAGATGCTTTACTACCTCTTTATTTCCCAGGCAGAAACCGATTCTGGCGCCTGCAAGGCCATAGGTCTTGGAAAGGGAGTTAAACTCCACACCGATCTCTTTTGCCCCTGGATAGCTTAAAAAGCTTCCGCAGGTCTTTCCGTCAAATACCAGCTCGCTGTAGGCATTATCATGAAGAACAATGATATCGTATTTCTTTGCAAATGCTACCAGATCCCTGTAAAACTGCGCAGGAGCCATTGCTGTTGTAGGATTGTTCGGATAGGAAACAACCATAAGCTTTGCCTTTTTTGCCACTTCTTCCGGAATATCCTGAAGCTGGATGATATAGTCATTTTCCTTCTTTAAAGGCATATAGTAAAGCTGCGCTCCTGCGATCTGGGGACCGTCTCCAAATACGGGATAACATGGATCTGGCACCATAACGATATCACCTTCGTCTGCAATGGACAGGGCAATGTGAGCCAGACCTTCCTGGGAACCTAACAGGGAGCAGATCTCTGTATCAGGATCCAGTTCCACGTCATATCTTCTCTTGTACCAGTCTGCCACTGTATCCAGCATTTTTTTTGTATCGCTGATCGCATAAACATAGTTCTCCGGCTTCATGGCTTCCTCGCAAAGTGCCTTGCGGATATGTTCAGCCGGCGGGATATTTGGGGCACCGATGCTTAAGTCAATGACCTCTTTTCCTTCACTGATCCTTTTATTTTTGATCTCAGCCAGTCTGGAGAAGATTCCTTCTCCAAACCGGTCCATTCTTTTTGCGAATTTCATTTTTGTTTCCTCCGTATATACATAATGTTCTCCCGGTTCCTTTTACAGACTCCGGGAGAACATTTTAAAATCTCGCTGAAGTTACTCAGGTTCCCCGCGCTGACGCGCTCTACTGCCTGCTATCGCAGGCGGAACCTTCGTTAATGGCTCGTGAAAAGCCATCGGACGCGCCACTGGCGCCTCCTCGACATGCTCGGCAACAAATTTCTGCTTCGCAGCCGCTTGTTTTTCTCTTCGCACATTATAATACAAACGCTTTGCTGTTGCAAGCTTTTAATACGCGATCCTTGACAATACCTCGATCTTATCCGCAAATCCTGTCATTTTCCACTCATTTCCAGATTTTACCACGCTGTATTTGCATCTCTGGGTAAGAAGGGACAGCGGCTCGCCTGACTTCTGCACAAAATAGGTTTCTCTGGTGGTTACAACACAGTTATTATTATCTGTGTACTCGACATTTTCAATCTCATAAGAGTCAATATTTTCTGATATACCGCGGGTCACATATTTGGTCTGCTCTGCTTCCAGGGCACTTCCGCTTAAAATATATGGCGCAATATAGCTGTAGCTCTGGTTGGTCATGGCATCTGCAAAAGCAACCATGTATGCGGAAACTACACCTTCCGGACCGTCTTTGTAAAGGCTGTTGGCATCTACATTGACCAGTGTATTTGGAGTGTAGCTGTAATTGGTTTCTCCACCATACTCTGCTGTGTGATAGCCTGTAACGATATTACTTTCATTAAACACGCTGACATCGGAAGTATCCTCAAATTCCAGCATGTACAACTCTTTCTCCTGCTTGTAGATCTGTTCATAAATATAGGACATATCAGACACACTTGCAGCACTGTAATAATTTCCGCCTGTCTGCTGGGCAATGTTTCTTGCATAAGAATAATCTTCGTATCCAATTCCGATGACAAAGATAGGAACATGATAACGCTTTGCCAGGTTAATGACATCATTGGCACTGCAGGAACTGTAATTATCCATTCCATCTGTAAAAGCGATCACGCACTTTGCGCCGCTTCTTGCCGCTACTTTATTTACAGAGGTATAAAGCGCATCAAAAAATGCTGTCATGTCCTGTGTATACAGACTATTTACTGCACTCTTTAACCGGCCTGCATCATTTGTGAAATCCTGGTCAATATACACGCCATTGCTGAAGGATGTAAGAGCTACCTGATCTCCTGCAGAGAACTGTACGCTGTCTATAAAACGGTCCATGATAGACATAGCATCATCTAATGGTGTTCCGCTCATACTTCCGCTGACATCTGCCAGCATGTTGATATTTAATGCTTCGATTTCATTTAACTGGTTTACTGCTTTTACCTGCTGCTTGATATAATTTCCGTTTGCATCCTGTTTTCTTACATAGAACATACCTGCATCCAGGTTGTCCACTACATTGTTTCCACTGTCTGTAATGTCCAGATACAGCTTTACATTTGGATAGCTGGTTACATCGATCTGCTGAACATAGATATTTAAATAATTTTCCGGTTCCACATATTTAAGGAAAGTCTCATCTGCAGTCTCAAAGATCTCCTCTATTTTATCAAAATCTACATTTTCTTCCTTTAAAAGACCGTTTACCTGGTCAATGGCATTCTGGATTGCTTCCTTGTCGCTGCTTTCTGCTGTTGACAGGTTTACATTTTTATACTCTTCTACTTTGTTTTCTATGTAAGCATCGCTTGCGCTTACCCATGCATCATAGGCCTTTTCTGCTGCTTTCACTGCCTTCCCTGCATCTGCGCCTTTTCTGTCAGTAATGGCTGTTTTCAGTTCCTCAATGGTATCCTGATATGCTTTGTATTCCTCTGCTGCAAAATTATGGCTCTGTAAATTTTCTTCTGCCTGATCTGCATATTCCTGAGCTTCCTGCAGCCCGGCTGCATATCCCATGCTCTGGTCTGCTAAAGACTCAAGATCTTCAAGCACATCCTTTTTGTCGTTAAAAGCAAAGATCCCCGCTGCTTTCCAGTCACCCTTGATCTCCTGCAGCTGTTCTGTGCATTCTGCCACATTATCCGCAATAATACCATTTTGCAGCTTCTTAAACTGGCTTCCCAGTCTGGCATTCATAAAGCCCACTGCTGCCGCTGCCCCAAGGATAAGGACACATAAAATAGAAATAATGACAATGAGCGGTTTTGAGTTTTTCCGTGGTTTTACTTTTGCAGACGGTTCTGACTGTTCTGCTTCTGTATAAGTCTCCTGAGTCCATGTTGTTTCTTGATTCATGTCCTCTTCTGGCCGCTCCATCTCTTCCGTACACGGTTCTTCCACTGGTGTTTCTGCATCAGCCTCCTGTACCTCCATCGGCTCTGTCACCTGTTCCTGTGCCTCTGGCTGCTGTACCTCTGTTTCTGCATTTCCAACCACCTGTCCGCAGTACTGACAGAACTTTACACCGTCTTTGATCTGTTTTCCGCAATGCTTACAATACATAACTTTTCCTCTTTTCCTTTGTTTCTTGTTTTTCTACTCAATTACCCCAAAGCCTTTTGCAATTCCTTCAGCATCGGCTTTTGCCCACTGCTCTGCAAGGTCTCCTTCCATTGCCAGTTTTCGTACTTCTTCTACTGTATGGAAACCATGTTCAATGATCATTCCTGGAACACCCACATTAGAAGCACCTCTTAAAACACCATAATAATCCCCATGCTGTCCCAGTCTGTAGCATACTGTTCCCGAAACATGAAGGGAGTCATTGTACTGCTCACTCCACTGGGTCAGATGTTCTTTATCTGCATACTGGAACTGGTCTGTCTCGCAGATTCCCAGCTGATTTCCCGTTTTTGTCAGCGCCTGACCGATCTCATTTGCAACCTGGATGATCTGGTCAGATCCGGCTGCTACCTGATTAATCAGAATAATAGGTTTATTGATCCCAACAGGCTGGGAACAGGTTGGATAACCGTTTGCATTGTCCTTATTGGCATTTGTATGGATCGATACAAACAGATCTGCATCCTTTGCCATTTCCCCACGCAGACTGATATTTCCCCGGTCCAGATCACGGTTTTCATGCCCTGCAATGTTAATGGTATCTGTTTCTCTGGTAAGATAACAGCGAATACCATAACGCTCCAGTTCTGTCCTCAGTGCCAGTGCTATTTTCAGAGTAAATACACCTTCTTCATAGCCATACAGGTTCTCCCCTTCAAGACTGGAAGCCCCTTTAAAATGGCCCGGATCAATGCATACCACCAGTCCTGTATCCGGCATGCTTTCCTTGGCTGTTTCTGTCTCCACAATGGTCGTGGTTGGCTGTGTGGCTGCTTCTGTAGTGATCTCTGCTTCTGTCGTATTTTCTGCCTCTGTTTGCGGTGCTGCATTTTCGGTCTCTGTTTCAGTTACTGTTTCTGTTTGCAATACCACATTTTCGGTCTCCGTTTCTGCCAGAACACTTCCTTCAGAAGCCAGCGTACATCTCGCAAGCCCTAACACCATGAAAATACACATGCCCGTCCAAAGGAGACTACGCTTCATGCTTCCTTTCATTCCTTTTTCCTCCTGTTTTTTCCATTTATTTCCAATTTACTGCTGTTCCGTTTCTGTCTGCTGACTCTGCTGGTCTTCCGTCTGTTGTTCTGCACCTTCTTCAGACTGTTGTCCGGCCTCTTGGCTCGACTGCTGTTCTGCTTGCTGCTGCGCCTGCTTCTTCAGCAGATCTCTGGCTGGTCCTACGATCTCTTCCCCGGAAGTTTCCTCGCCATTGCTCTGCTCTCCTTTATCTAAATACAAAGAAACAGTTATAGTTCCTTCATTAGTTTCAGCTTCGATCCTTAACGGGTCCTGACCTATATTTACAAATTGCAGATCCTTGTGGCCTTCTTCTGATATGGTAGCATCCATACCAGCCGGAATATAGGAAACTCCAGAAGAATGTGGATGACGTTCTGTTACAGGCAGAAGCGCGTCACACATGGCCGCATACAAAGTAGACGAAACCTGGCAGATACCGCCGCCGTATTCATAGCGTCCAATGGCCGGAGCCATTACATATCCATTTTCCGGTATTCTTGGTAAGATCTTCTGGCTGAAAGAAAAGGCTTCTCCCGGCTGTAAGACCGTTCCATTTAACCGATCTACCGCAATCCCAATATTCGTTGCTCTGGGCAGTGTAGGATCGTAATTGGTAGAATAGGTACCGATCAGACCATGCTCATCTCCTGTTGGCAGACAGGTTCTTCCTTCCGCCTTTCCGATTTCCATATAATGTTTGCAGTAAGCAGACAGATCTGTTTTATAATAATCCAACAGATCCCTGTTATGTAACACATAGGCCCGTAAATTAAATTCTGCATTTCCAGATCTCCCCTCTCTTACACCCGTTGTCACAAAATGGTTAAACAGCGCTTCACTGTCATTTCCCACTGTCTCCTGCAGATCCGGATACTGGTTATAATAATATTCCGCATCAAATACAGGACGGAAATCATCCCTGTTTTCCGCTGCATATGCAGGCATACTGCCAAGTACAGCCGCTAAAAACAACATACCTGCAAACTTCCCACATTTACTTCTAAAGCTTTTCATATCTTTTCTCTCTCGTTCTCTCATAAACTCTGCTATTATAAAACTTACAGAACATGCTGCTAACAGCTTCTTCCAGATGTATAGCAACAAAAAAGCAGAAAAGAGATCTCTCAGGCAAATACAGCCTACCTCTTTCCTGCTTTTATATATCTAAGTATATTCTACAAGTTTGTTTTTCTCTGGTAAACAGTATACATTTTAATACTTACCCGTCTAAAGATTAATCATAGCACTTTTTATATACCATTACAAGCAAAAACGCCCCGCAGTTTTGCTGACTTTCATCGCAAAAAAAGAAAGTCCCACTTACAGGACTTTCTATAAAAGCTAAGAGCGCGAGACGGGATTCGAACCCGCGGCCCCCACCTTGGCAAGGTGGTGCTCCACCCCTGAGCCACTCGCGCATTTGAAAAT